>PMJC01000434.1 GCA_003157235.1 Methanosarcina sp. | reverse complement strand
AGAAACTATTTTTTGTATAATTAATTTAAAATAACTAAGGAGGTAACTGTACATTGCAGCTTAAAATGAACAGATTTTGGCAGTTTTATGTTTAAAGTTTATTAATTTTAGTATCTATGCAGTTTAACTGTCTGAATAATAAATTTGACCAAAATGTATATTGTGCTTGATTTTGGATCTTTAAGTGTACAAGTTCTAAATTTCTTAACCCAATTAAGTATGTACTACTGTATGAGTCAGTCCTTATGGGGAAGCTACAGGAATTGTAGATATCAAAATTCAATGAAAACCTGAATAGTAACATACAAACCTATAACTACATTGGAATTTGAGGTCTTTTAGTCCATGAAGATCTGGAAAGATGGGGAAAATGTATCCAATAATTGAGTACAACATGTGTAGGGCAGGCTATTGCCTGCTGTGGAGTTTACCCGGTAGAGGCTTTTGATATTGAAGCGATTGATAAGATAAAAAGACAGTTGTAGCCCACCCTAAAAATTGCATAGAATGCGAGCAGTGTGTGTAAGTCTTTACTAAGATACTATAGAGCTTGTTGAAAGCTAAATCCAAATTCTAAAAAGTGGTAAAAATAGTGCATCATAGAATTGATTATAATAAATGTGTAGGTTTATTGAATGCTATGATGTCCGTCTTGTGGACGTGTTTGATGCGGAAGAGGTTACGGGAGGAAAGAGGGTATTTGTAGCACGTTCTGAAGCTATGCTTTATATTGTTCCACAATTGCGTAAATCCTAATATTTATAGAGCTAGTATCAGGAGTTGAAACGATGGTAATTGCAAATATTCCATTATTTTTGACAGCAAGGACGATAAAAGGGGGCAAAGTCATCAACATGGCTGGAGAACATCTGGGAAAGATTGAAGACATAATGATTGATCTAGAAAATGGTAGAGTAGCATATTCAGTACTCTCTGTCGGCGGGTTCCGGTGTTTTGGAAATAAACTGTTTGCTGTTCCCTGTGAAGCTCTTTCAGTGAGGCCACATAAACAAGCTTTAGTTTTTGACGTTGCAAAAAAAATCCTGAAAGAGACCGAAGACTTTGATAAGGACGACTGGCTGCGAACTCGTGAGTGGTTAGTTAATATTTATACTTGCTACGGATACAAGTCTTACTGGCAGACAGGAGTTTTAGAGCAGACAGTAAAAGAGAGGCCAGGAGAGATAGAAGCAGAAAGAATCTCCTGAACAGAAAAGAAGGTAGAACCAAAATAAGAAATAGAAGCAGCTAAAGTTGAGCTATACCCCCCTCTGAAAATAGGGGAAGTAAAAAGAAAGGTCTTTTGGACACTTGCAAGTAAGTAGGTTTTGGTATTGGAGATGAGTCATTGATAAAATCTGATAAAATGAGCATATTGCTCTTTTTTGGGATAATTTGCAAGCCTGATGGTAAAATCAAGATGAAGCAGGCAGTACATCTTGTGGGTACAGGCATGATTGGCGGAGCATTTTGGAGTATTTTGATAGGAATGGTTGCTTTGTTTATCTTAATCGCGAAATGGGCTGAAGATAAGGTGCTAGATAGCTTAAAAAAGTTCAAAGCAACAATAATACGCACACCTCTTTCTAATGAAGATGAACTTAACCTTAAAGCCGTTTATGGTGCTGATGAATAACTAAAAGATTGAGAGGGATCAAAGATAATGAGTGAAAAAAACTCTTCACAGATTCTAACTACCGATTTCTTCAATGAATAATATTGTGCAAATAGGCGAACAAATTATATATCTGTGTACATCTGCTGAATGTTGGATAACTTGAACCTAATGAAGCTAGTTTATAGACGACTTGTACAGAGCTGCTCGAGTTTTATGATTTTACAAAAAATCGATACATTGGCGAGCAATCCTTACTCAGACTATTCATCCTCGAGTATTTATCTTTTTTTCCTGTTAAGTAGCCAATTTACAGAGATGAAGACGATAACCGCAATAGTTGTGTAAAATGCAATAAGCAAAAGAGAACCGTATTTACTCTGCAAGAAAGGATTTGTGTTATCTATCTGCTCATTGGATGGATACATAATATCCTGCGGATCATTGCTATGATCTAACCCCAAGGCATGGCCTAATTCATGTTCTACAATGGCAAGCATTGCTGTATCACTATATGGTACCCATTCCATCCATTGATAATTTCCAACTCCAAGTATAATATCTACGGATACAAATCGGCCATTGGCACTACGCCGGATTGTTTCACCTGCAACTTCGTGAGGAGCACCTTGATCTTTCTGCAGGTTTGCATCCCATCTTATCCTGATATCAGCATCTTCTGAATCCACAATCTCAAAGATAGGGATGTATTTCAGTTTTCCATTTCCACCTCCTGCCCAGTAATTCAGAGCTTTTTTTACATCTGCATAATAGGCAAGACTATAATGGAGAGGACCAATCTTGTTATCTATATATACGGTGATAGGGGAATGATCCCATGGGTGATCTAAAACTCTTGGATAACTAACTTCTGAAGCTTTCGAGGTGGTGGCCAAAATAAGTATCATTAACGACAATAAAAATAGTAGTTTTATTGCATACCGACATATTTGGTTAATATACACCTACCTCTGCATTCTTTTAGTCCTTAACTTAATGAATTATACTTTTTATCTCTGAATGAAAAGTTTCTATTGGAAGCGACAGAATATCATTCTTCATTGTTTTGAATCCTTTTTCAACAAAAACTGTGCATGAAAACATGCTATCCTAAAAATATTATTTTAAAAATATAGGGGATTTAGATATTTTCTAGAGATTGTTGTTTGCATTAGATCCTAAAAGGTTGCTCTGATATTCTAGAAACTTCTGCTTTAGTGATTTAAATAGGAAGGGGAACTCTTCTTTTAGTTGTATAAGGAATTCGTCATCTATTTTTGCATTATAAAGCGTTCTCACTTTAGATAGCTTGTCAATTGATAAATTGAAAGCTTCTGTAAGGTTAGCTTTTTCAAGGTTAGTTCCATCAAGGATAGCTACGCCAAAGCTAGATTTTTCAAGATTTGCCATAAAAAAAGTAGCTATTTCAAGAAGAGCTCTTTCAAGGTTAACTCTTTCAAGGTTGATTCTTTTAA
>PMJC01000101.1:3151-4148 GCA_003157235.1 Methanosarcina sp. | reverse complement strand
GTTAAAACAAATGAAAAAGACACTTGATATTTTGCTAGCAGTTTGTTTTTAATGTCCGTAACAGTCGCAACAGTAAGTGCAGAAAAGATATCTACGGAGAGCGAAATTAGTAAGAACACGACAATGTTTAATGAAACATCTACATAATGAAACATCTACAAATATTACTACGAGTAGCGGAATGGATAGCAATATGATAGCTGCCAATGAAATAGCTATGAAAAAAGTAGTGGCTATAAAAACCGACGATGGTAAAGTTATAGCTATAAAACAAGTAATGGCTATGAAGACCGACAATGGTAAAGATGTAGCTGTGAAAGCGTAGGAGCTATGAAGACCGAAGATGGTAAATATAATTTTTCTACATTTTGAACACAGACATTTGTGCATTCCTCAAGGGATTCATGTTTTCAATAAACAACTACACTTTGTTAGATGTCTATAAATACTATATAGAAGACTTGTGAAATCAGATGTTTATCAAAATCTTATAAAATGAACAGATAAAGAAAAGAAGAAAAATATCTAGGGATAACCGGTAGAATGCATGAGTATACAGGGCAACTGTAAAAAATTTTGATAAATCTCAGATTTAAACAAATTGCTTATATTTGCTTTGTAGACAACCAGCCAAAAATTGAAATTTATCGAAATCCTCTAAAATATCTTATCAAATAAAAAAATCAAATCGTCCTTGAAATAGAACGGAGCATGTCTATATATTATAAACGCAAAATTTTTTTCTACATTTTTCCAAAAATTGGAGTGTACTCGGTTTTCAGATTTGATCAATTTCATATCTCTGACATTTATTGAGCTAAGTATATAAAACGGAGTGGAAACTATGGCAATTGCAGATATTCCTTTATTTTTGACAGCAAAGAAGATAAACGGAGACAAAGTCATCAATATGGCTGGAGAACATCTGGGGAAAATTGAAGACCTAATGATTGATCTAGAAAATGGTAGAGTTGCATATGCAGTACTTTCTTTTGGT
>PMJC01000101.1:0-3146 GCA_003157235.1 Methanosarcina sp. | reverse complement strand
AGAAGGTTTTGATAAGGATAAATTACCTCTAACTCATGAGGAGCTATTTGAAGTATATAATCACTATGGCTATGAGCCTTACTGGCAGACAAATAGGTAGGAGCAAACAGGATTTTCAAGATATGTCATGAAAGATCTAAAGTTTGATACTCATTGCTTCCGACCTGTCCAAAGAAGAAGAAGGAAAACTACGTGCAACATTTGCCGAAGAATCAAGTTCGCCAAAAAATTCAGTTTTACCAGGGAGTAAACTCTCTGGGAACCACTTTTGAAAATATGCGTTCTATGCATATCGTTTCACATAATCGCATTAAATTAGCTAAAAGTACAAATCGTGTGCGAAAGTAGCACAGCCAGTCCAAACACATCAGATTTTGAATCTGGTCTTGTAGGAGTTCTGTGTTCAAATAGCACCTCTCGCACCAAGTAGGAGTTGAGATTATGAAAGAAACAATTTGGTATCCTTCAGAATGGAAATGTAAATGCCCGCACTGTGAAGCAACTAACACATGTTCTGTGCCTCAGAAAGATCTTGTGTGCACAGAAAATGTGAAAAAGCATTTGCGGTTTCTGTAGCGCATACAGAAGAGTAATTAAGCCATATATCGAAGAAATCTAATTTGTTAGCAGTAGAGCTTAATGCAGTTGAACTGAAAAATCAATAGCATTAAACCACATTGTTTATTGTACTTTATTTTACATCTCAAGTGTATAGGTCCTTTCTTCCCCCCCTTCTTGGAAAACCGGAATGAATTATTTTTATAACCATACAAATATGAATAGATCAAGTCTCCATAAATGCACAGTTTTTGTAGTAAAATCTTTGAATTTCCTAAGTTCCATACGAAATAAGAAAAGGTTACTGATCTATGACTCCTGGAGCTTATGGAACCTCTAGAACATCTGGAGCTCCTGGAACACTTGAAATTAATTAGCCTACTTGTTTCCTGTTATCCAGTCTTCATTTATACCAATAAGTATTGAGACTGCTAATCTCAATACTAGTTTCTAGTTAGGAGATACCCCATACACTCTGCTTCTTAAATATAATTTTTTATTTTCATATTGTATACTATATATAACACTCAATAAATAAAAATAACAATGGCACTTTCAAAATATAAATCCGAATTAATATGCAATAATTAATATATTATTACTAATCATTAATACTCATTCTGAACTGATATAGTTAAATTGAAAATCACATACAAATGTCTTAATGTCGATAAAGAATAAAAGATAAACAAGCTTTGAAAGGACAATTACAATTTTGTCAATAGTATGTTTTTCAATTTAACTGCGTAAGTCCTAACCGGATTAAAATTGTATCAAACTTAATAAAAAGGAGTGAAATGAATGTTGAAACAATCATCTAGTAGAATAAAAATAGTACTGGCTAGTTTGCTGGTAGTTTTTTTTGTAGCGGCCGTGGCAGCTCCGGCAGTAAGTGCTTACCAGACTCATAACAATTCCAGCAGTTCCAGCAGCACAGGTAACAAAGGATTGCAATCATTCAGCACAGAGCAATTAGCCAAACAGCATTGTCTATCAGATACTGTTGTTTGGCTTAATCTTCGAACAGGCGTTTATCATTTCAAAGGTGAAAGTTTGTACGGAAACACCAAGAGTGGCGCTTATGTTTGTCAGAAAGAAGCAGATAAGGCAGGGGACCGAGCAACAGGGAAACAGAGTACTCTAAACAAAACTAAAGTACAGAGTACTCTAAACAAAACTAAAGTACAGAGTACTCTAAACAAAACTAAAGTACAGAGTGTTACTAAACAAAATTAAAGTATAGAGAATTCAATAAATCTCCAATTTTAACAAGTTATTTCTTGTGGATTTTATAAACACCTTGCTAGAAATTGAGATTTGTCGAAGTCATCTCTAAATAATTTTTTATTTCTTTACGAATAATTTGTCGTTGCACTTTGTGATATCCATGGTGGCATAAGGAAATATGTTTTGTAAATCATCGATGGCGTTCCTGAATTTAGAGACCCACCCACTGGCATTAATACCGGTGGAGTTGATATATTATATCGTCACAGATCATCAGGTACTCCGGAAGGCGCTAAATATAGATGAGTAGGCGGTGAATGGGGGTACACATAATACTGAATTACATGTATACAAATATTCTGTAGAGAATTTTGATAAATCTCTTATTTCAGCACATTGCACATATAGGCTTTATCAGCAACCCTCCCTAAATTGAAGTTTATCCAAATTCTCACTATTTTTTACTTTTTCATATACAGTTTTTGTATCAAAAACTATGCATGCATGAGAAGGGATAGAATGCAATCATAGTCATTGATCCTGCAATTCTACTCAAAGCTGTCCATGCATCGAGCTGAACTTATTAGTTTTTTTCTATTAGTAAGATAGGATCCATAAGCTGCTTTAGGCTATTTTTATGCTGACATAACGAGTGTGGCTGTTATAATTGATTGTGTTACAATTGGTTGTACTTGTTCTACGACAGGTTGTTGTGCTTGTTCTACGACAAGTTGTACTATGAGGTTACGAGTATGTATTTCCAATCTCACACTAAAGTAGGGATTATATATTCACTTAGAGTCGGTAGTAAAAACAATTACATTAATGGTCATGATAATGATGATAATGGTGGTCAGGCCAATTCATATCAAATATCTCCATAAAATAAAGTTATAACACAATTTATGTAAAATTATATAACTGACTAATAATTTTAATGGATTTTGTTTTTGGTAATTATTCAACCTACCCAAAATCAGTTAGTTAATGAGAATTTGGATAAGCTCTAATTTATGGTTGGTTAGCAATACACGTATCAAATATAGTATATTAAATGAGTTATAAAAAACAGTTTCTAATTAAAAAATTATCCCCCACAGAACATTTTAACATTGGACAACAATTAAATATGGAAATAGTATTATAATTTTTATATTACAAATTATATACCATAATAGTATGAAAATAATACTCGTGTCCACATAAAACATTTTCAAATAGAACATCATTCAAATATTAACTATATTTTATGATAATTTTAAAATAAAAATTACTTTCACATGAAATGTTTAAGAAACACTGACAAAAATAAGAACAACAAATATGATGGAAAGGATTAACAAGGAACTCAAAAGAAGGAG
>PMJC01000142.1 GCA_003157235.1 Methanosarcina sp. | reverse complement strand
TTGTCTGGAATACTGCAAATGAAATATTACCTGAACTAAAAATGGCTATTGAAAAGATACTGGAATAAATAAACTCTGAATAAAGCTTCCTTTTAAAGGTATGAGAAATCTTACAGGAATGTCTTTGATCCTTAAGAACTCAAGATAAATGCATCGATTTAACCACAAAAACTGTGCATCCGGGAAAACGATAAATACAGAAGTTTTGTTAGTATAATAATTGATTCTACATGCTGGTTTTATCGTTGAAGAAAAGGACGGGGAACCAATCATATTTTACCGAACTTTCGATAAATTTTAATATAAAGCTCATGAAGTTAAATGTCTTACTCTCATTTTAATGAAGTATCCGACATAACTTTTTTGTACAATTCAGTGTAGAATTACATGAGCATTAAGACACATATCGTCATTTTAGTTCCATTTTTTAATTTTGACAATTTTTGTCATTATTACCACTAACAGCTCAATATCCATTGTTGCTGATAAGGGCCCCATAACCAACAGTCGTTATGATGTCACCAATGGTTTGATCCAAATCTTCGTGGTCATGATGCCACCAATGGGCAGGGTTATGATCTGCACTAGATGCCACTGCTGTCACATAGACTACAAAAAGGACTGCTAAAAAAATGGATATTACTTTTTTCATTCTACCAGATGATTGTTTCAACAATTTATTGCGCTCCTTTTTTGTTGTTCAACTTAACACCAAATGCAAATAACATGCCTGGATATATATTTATATACATATGTGTATGTAAAATTTATAATTTAGAGTTGATAAGCCCTTTGTATTGTCTTGGTGGCATTTGAACAGGTATGTTTTGTAAGTAATCTATATTGATATCCAAAAACATACAGAGCTTTTATAGCAAACTCTATGCATATAATTATTCGGTATAGAAAGATAGTAAAAATCAACATAGCAGAAAGAAATTACATGAAAAACCCAAAGTTCAGTAAAATCATAAATATTCAGAAATTATTAAATAGGAAATCCTGCTCTGAATAACAAATTAAACAAAGTAAAAAGAAACTTGACTTTGAATTTACAGCTAATTCTCGACACCGCCAGTTGAACTGAAAAAGTCAATAGCATTAAATCCTTCCCCTACCAGCATTTTGATAAATTCTCTCCAAATTCCCCGCAAGGTCTCTTCAAATTCCCTTGTAATTCCCTTCGAATTCTCCTAGAATCCCCTAAGAATTCCCTTATGAATGCACTAATAAGCATAAATGTCCTTTTAGAATATATGGCAGAAGAGGGCCACATGAATTTAAAAAAATACAGTGATGGATACCTATTTCAACTTGGGATGAATTGAAGACAAGGGGATATCCGACCATTTCAAAGGCAGTTAATGAAGCATTAGAGAAGTTATTGTTAATTCCCTAAGAAATTCCTTATTAATAGATGTATCAGGGATGCAAAAATTTCCCGAATTCTTCGAATTGAAGGCAAGAATTGAAGAGAAGGCAAAGCAAATTGAAGATAAAGATAGGCATATAGAATTTTTAAAAAAAGAGTTGGAAAGTGTAGGATAGAGAGAACAAGACCTTAAGCAGATGCATTCAAATTACATGATGCAGATGCAGACATTAATTAATCAGAAGTCAATTGAAGCACCGGGAGCAAAAAACCATGGTGGCGATTTTGGTAACATGTCTTGTAGCATGAAGGAAGATTCTATCCCCTTGCCACATAGTGATAAATATTAAGTTTACAGTAACTCTTAATAGATCACTTACTTTTGGTTGTCAGATCGATTTTACTTAATTATGCATTCCAATTGACAAGCCCTATGTACATCAATATGAATCGAGTATTGCAGTAATATTCTTAAAGTTAACAGATTCCTTAGCGAATATAAATGATGTACACACACTCAAATTATGAAATTTTCCTAAACAAATGAAACACAAGGGAGAAACTAAAAAACACTAACATCTTTCAATTGGCTTAGATCCTAAAGATTTGAATAGCCCTGATTATTACTGTTTAAGTTCCTTTGTGGAGAAAATAAAGATGAATGTACTACGAAAACCTTGGTATGCATCACTTATAATATTTCTAATTTGGGCGATTGTCATAATGAAAGTACAAGATTTACCGTTTGTAGTCCATCACAGACCACTATCTCAATTTACAGGCGAATCTATCAACTTTCTAGAGCTTGAGTCAATGATCTTTTTTTCCGGAGCTGTTACTTATTTGAAATGGTGGCATCAAGTTGGATGGAAAGGTCTAAATAATTTACGAAATTTACGTTTTTTGTGGCTACCTGGCCTATTTCTTCTCATTCAGATACTATTAGTTTTATTTGCAGGTCTACCGTCAACCCGGATACTTATGTTTGTACTCATCAATACTTTGATAGTAGGGATCTGTGAAGAGTTGCTGTTTCGAGGCATATTGTTTCATGGGGCTTCATCATCATTCGGGATCTGGCGTGCAGTGTGGATCACAACGATTATTTTCGGAGCAGTACATGTATTAAGTGGTTTTGTCAGTGGTAACTTTAATGCGAGTATACTTCAGGCTTTTTATGCATTTATGTTTGGTTTCTATATGGTAGCTTTGAAAATCCGTCTTGACACTATTATTCCAGGAATCATTATTCATTGGCTGTGGGATTACTTGATAGATCTAACACATTTCAATGGGTATTCGGGGATATGGGTAGAATCGACTCTTTTTTATATTGCGTTTTTCGCGTACGGTCTATGGTTACTTCGAGACTATATACCTAAAAGATACAATGATAGATCGCAAACAAAATATTTCTAAAGAATACTTCAATAGCAGTACAGGTGAGGATAAAATCAAATTCATTTGTGACTCGTGAATTTCTCAAACCCGATCAAACTTCGCTTAAATTTGTTTTCTAATTTTATCTGCTTCCTTGACTGTTAGTTCCACATTTTTATTTCTATTCTCTGAAACAACATTCATTTTCCTATATATCCGCCTTCCAAATTCATCAGGAAACCGTCATTCAAGAATTCACACGCAAACCTGGAAGTTTATTGCATCAGCTGCTGTGTTTAAGCGCGCAAGAAGTTTTTTAGTCGCATCAGCGTTCCGCTTTTCAATATGGTGTTAAAACTGATAATACTCTCCAGATGTTGAATTTTTACCTTTTTTCATCCAGTCGTTGAATGTCTGATATGTTGTGCCAGCGGATTCTGCTGCAAGAGCATACGGAAGTACTAAAGCAACATTTTCACCGATTTTGTTGTTATATCTGGAGTTATTTTTGAAGGGGGGCCATCTTTACACAGTTTTTATTGATTATAATTAATATAAGTAAGTCTTGTATTTAATGTTTATTTAGTTTTCTTCTACATGCAAGCGATATTTATACTAGCCAAATCAAGTATGAGCCATTATTAGACGTTTAGAGACGTTTTTTATGAAGGGCAATTCCTCCCCCCGGGTTTCTAACAAAAATCTTCTTGGTAAGCCTATTGTAAGTAATTGTTTAGACAAAACGGAAACACCATAAGTTTGCTTCTATATAACCATAGGTAGGTTCTCGAGATTTTAGATCGAATTATATAACTTTAAAATAATATAAATTAAATCCGGTAGGATATTTGCTTAGATTTTTAGCTAAAATCTCACACGTTCTCTATACTATTTAGTTTAAATTATTATTATATATAATATACACAAAAAATATATGTATGATTAAATATAGTTATATTCTATAGGCTCTCAAACCTTTAAAGCGAGTCTCTACCGGACTGCAGGCAACGACCCCCTGCAGTTCACAAGACCAACTTTTCTACATCTAAGATCAACCGGATCACCAATACTATCCAAATGAATTTTGATCTTTAAATCAATACCATTATTTTTTGCAATATGACCGATCATGTTAATTAATTAGAATCAATAACATATATCGCCGTCCTTCGGCCATTCGAAGCCTACTAGACAAATCTCTCTTTATGCAGCTTTTTGTGCTACAATACATATCTTCCCACTATACTTCATTGGTTCTCATCTAGTCTCTGGTGTTTCATAATTTAGAGATGATATCTGGAATTAAACCATTAAAAGTGGTTATTTTCTGATTTCTACTTATTTAAATTCTGTATTTAAAAAACAAAGTTTATATATGGGATAGTTAATCTAAAACCCCCTATCCACAGTCTACGGGCAAGACAATCAGAACAATATAGGACTTACGCAATTCATTGAAAAATCATATGCTTAAAACTTCAAATCATTTAAGTCATAATACTTATGATTAACTTGCTAGTGTTTTTTGCATATCAAATGCGTTAGTC
>PMJC01000051.1 GCA_003157235.1 Methanosarcina sp. | reverse complement strand
GGTAGGCACGCCGTAGAGAGCCGTACATTTCTCTTTCTGAACCGCAGCAAGTACCAGGAGAGGGTCAAAAACCTCAAGCATAACAAGCGTTGCCCTGTGAGTCAAAACTGCCATAACTCCAAGCACAATCCCAAAACAGTGAAAAAGAGGCACAGGCAGGCAGAGCCGATCTTCAGGGGTGAACTTCTGTCGGTCGCCTATGGAGAGCCCATTGTTCAGGATGTTTTTGCTGGTCAGCATAACCCCCTTCGGAAAACCGGTAGTTCCTGAAGTGTACTGCATATTAACAACGTCATCGCCACTCGTACTTGCCAGGAGTTCTCGAAGCTCGTCATCTGGATAATGGCTTCCAAGGAGCAGAAGTTCACTGGTGTTGTACATACCCCTGTGCTTTTCCTGACCTACATAAATCACACTCTGCAGGTGTGGAAAACTTTTGCTTTTCAGGCGCCCTCTTTCTGAATTTTTGAGCTCGGGAACCAGCTCATAGATAATTTCCAGATAATCGACATCACGGAAGCTATCAATAAGAGCCAGAGCCTTCATATCCGACTGTTTGAGGACGTATTCAACTTCATGGCTTCTATAGGCTGTATTTACGGTGACAAGCACTACCCCAATTTTTGAAGTGGCAAACATGAAGGTAAGCCAGTCAGGGACATTCTTTGCCCAGATCCCTACATGATCTCCTTTCGTTATCCCAATGGCAAGAAGCCCTTTAGCAAGGTTATTAACTCTTTTGTTGAACTGCCCATAAGTAAAACGCAAGTTTCGGTCCGGATAAACGACAAACTCGTGGTCAGGATCTAAAGCTACTTGTTTCTCATAGAACTCCCCGAGGGAATTTTCAATAAGATGCATGGTTTCAGCTTCTTACTTGCATTATCTACCTTTAGAAACTTTTGTTTTGTCCATTAGTTGTTGAAAATCGTAAACTTAAGACTCTCTCCACATCTTCCCACGAATTGGAGACGTACTAATTTTCAAGATTTTATCAATGATCCAAAGGCATGCTCAAAATGTTGCTAAGGAGTAAAAATATTTTCAATGCTGTGAAGCTCATTTTGCGGGATTTATATCAAGAACATTCAAATAGAACAAGAGGAATCGGCATTCATTTCATCAGTATCTATGGCAGGAAAGATGTGCGTTTTCAAAATGTCACGAATCTCATTTGGAAGAGGCATTGATTTCTGGATCTTGAAGTCATAATAGACTAGTACTGCTTGCCCCCTTGCCTTGAGTTCCCCTTCTTGCCAGGCTTCGTGCCCAAGAGTAAAGGAGCTGTTCCCTATCTTCACAATAAAAGTCCTAATTTCCACGTCAGACCTATAATACATCTGACGAAGAAAATCAAATTCGGTCCTGACGAGGATCAGATGCCATACATCAGGACTAAGATCAAGATCCGGTGAAAATATCCGGAATAAGGAGTTTCTTCCTGTTTCAAACCATATTGGGAGGACAGTATTATTTATATGCCCAAGCCCATCCATGTCCCCAAATCGCGGACTAACAGTTGTACTGAACATTTTGAATTCCTGTGCTTTGAAATACTTGGATTTTGATATTTCTCAACTCTATAAATTCCAGATATTATATTTTAAGTTTTTAATCTATTCAATCCAGACTGAGACTTTATGCAGGAGCATAAACCACAGCCATAATTCTTGCATCCTCTTCTCCTGCTGCATGTACATCATGCGGGACAATTGAGTCATAGTAAATGCTATCTCCTGAGTTTAGCCTTTGAACATCTTTTCCGTAAAAGATCTCGATTTCCCCTGAAAGGACATAGATGAATTACTCTCCTTCATGGGAAGAGAGTTTGTGGTTTTCCTTAGGAGAGGGATGTATATCGATGATAAAAGGCTCCATATGGCGGTCTGCTTTATCTGAGGCAAGTGAATAAAACTCAAGAGAACTTTTCGTTGGGATTTCAGCCTTACCCGGAAAACTTACCACATTTTTAAGTAGCCCTGCCCTAACAATAACAGGTCTGCTCTGGGATCCATCATCCAAAAAAGTACCTAAGCGGGCGCCTAGAGTTCTGGCAATCTTCAGAAGAGGCGTTAAGGATGGCACCAGATCTCCGTTTTCTAACTGCTTGACTAATTCCACGCTGCTTTGACTGGTTTCAGCCAGTTCTTCAACGCTCATTTCCTTGGCTTCTCTAAGCTGGCATATCTTATTGCCAACATGGTTTTATTTAGACATTATTCTGATCTTCATACATGATTTCAAGTTAGCGGACCTTGAAGAAAAGTCTAACACAAAATCCCTTTTACTAACTTTACATGTTTATTTCTTTTGCTTCTCTCTTATAAAATATACGTTAAAATTTGTTGAAAAAACAATCGAAAAATACGAAAATAAAGTTTACCTAGAGTTGAAAAGGAAGATTTATAGATAGTTTATGGTATCTGAACTTCAATTAAAATCGAAATTGCACTTGATCCCCTCGATATCAAAGCAGAGATTACAGGATACACACTTTGCTTTTGTAGTTTTCCTGGATTTGAGTTGTAAAACAAGATCAGGCTCGCAGATAAATGTCCTGCTCATGGAAACCATATCAGCAAATCCGTTTTCAAGAAGATGTTCCATTACAGAAAGGGACCTAATGCCACCTACAAGGATTACAGGTATATTTACGGCCTTTTTTATTGCTTTAGAATATTCTCTAAAATATGCTTCTTTGGTAGGAGAGTTAATAGCTAATCTTATGGCTATCCCACTTGTCTTACTCAGCCCTCCGCTAACCTCGATTGCACAAACTCCAGCTTTCTCCAAAATTTTTGCAGTCTCAATAGCTTGTGAAATTTCAACTTTAATATCTGTCCTCTGGGAGTTAGGCCGAAAATCATCCGTTGCATTCAATTTGACCAGAATAGGGAAATCAGCTCCAGCCTGCTCTTTTATGCGCCTGACAATCTCAGTAACTATTCTTGCTCTGTTTTCCACTGAGCCCCCCCACCGATCAATCCTTCTGTTTGTATATGGGGAGATAAAATCACTTAGAAGAAAACCATGGGCACAGTGGAGCTGTACACCGTCAAAACCTGCTTTTTTTGTCCGGGCAGCTGCTCTTGTGAAGGCCTCGATTACTTCCAGAATTTCCTGCTCGGTCATTTCCCTCGGCACAATTGCTGAGTATGCATCTTTTATTTTGGAAGGAGCNNCTGTGCACTTTTTCAGTTATCTTCAGGTAGGGTTCAATAAAACGGTCTTCATAGATTCCCTGCTGGAAAATATCACTCTGTCCTCCAGGAAGAACATAAGAATAGCCAGTTATAATTAACTTGACTTCATTTTTTGCAAGTACCTCGTAAAGATCTCCTAACCTTGAAGTGGGTTTTCCATCCTTTTCAGCCATGAATTCATGTGTTGCGGATCTTACAAATCGATTCTGGA
>PMJC01000002.1 GCA_003157235.1 Methanosarcina sp. | reverse complement strand
CTTTTTACCAGCTCTGCTTGAATAACTTTCCCCATTTTAATCAATCTTTTTTGCTCAAAGTAAACTACTGCTTGCTCAGCTTTTGCACCAAGCTTGTTATTCTCTATCAACATTTTTTCAAGCTGCTGTTCGGTAATTGCTTTACTATCAGCGGTCAACTGATAAACAAGTTCTGAATACTTCTTATCAACTTGAATTACAAATTCTCCATCCCTCAATATTCCTAAATATTTAAATAAATGAACAGTTGCGTTTAGAGCTATTGGTATAGAAGTATCAATTGTTGAAAGCTCATAAATTGCAGTCGCTTGATTAACTGAAAAAAACTCAAACAGACTCCTTGCATGCATGCTCCATGCACCTTTGAAAACAATTCTCTCTGAAATGATCTGTTTTTGAGCTTCATTTATTTCAAAATACTTTTCACGATTAGCGCTTAGAAATCTATGTCCCAGCATTGAAAGCGAAACATTAGTGTTCTTTGTTGAAATCAGACCGCAAAATTTACAGTGATTCAATATAGTTTCATATTCGCCTCTGACTCCTCCAAAAACAACGGACTTACATTGAACGATTAGTGATTCAATAGAACAAGAATCTTCAGAAGGTGTTAAATCTGCTAGAGAAATTAAAACCTTATTAAAGAAATTCAACATGTTAGTTTCTGGTAGATCCATTCCTGTTTCTCGTCAATCTAGTCTTGTACTTAAAAATTTCTGAACGTCTTTTACTGTCGCATTAAAGTCTTCAGTTTCTTCATTTTCATTTTCAAGTTCCGGCCCTTCAATGTCAAAATCACCTATGGGAATTTCATCTTCTAATACCCTTATCATGGTTGAATGTTTCTCAATTAAACGATTGTCAATTGTTTCATCAATTGTGTCCTTAGCAATTAGAATGTGATAGTTTGCTTGTTTAGGTGTTATACTGATTCGGTCTATTCTATCCATTGATTGAATAAACTGACCACAATTAAAACTTCTATCCAGATAAATTGCATCATGGCAAACTTCTTGAAGAGAAATTGATTCAGCACATGCAGCCGGATTGGCAATTAATAAAGATGGTTTGTCAATAGTCTTAAACTCATGAATTCTTCTTTCACGATTGTCTAAATCCTCATTATCATCTTTTGGAATTGCTCCATGAATTGTATAATAGTTTATCCCTGATAAACTTTTTTCAAGCATTAATATATTGTGAATAAAAGTAGTCCACAATAATACTTTTTTACCTTCAGCTAAAAGCTTTTTCGCCAATTCAAGTGCGACTTCAAACTTTCTTGGAACTTCAAACTGAGAATACTTTTCTATAAGTTCCACAAGCGAAGTCCCATCGGTAGTCAAAGGAGGAATTTCAAACTCTTGTGAATACTGACAGAGTAAGGTTGGGTTAGATGCTGCTTGAAGCAACCTAACCATTTTTGCTTTCCTCCACTGTTTAAGCTTTTGTCTATCATCTGTTTGTAATTTTAATTCGGAAAGCAATCTAATTGATAAAGCATTGTAGATTTGCGCTTGAATTGGTTTAAGAGAATATTCTTTTTTGTATATATTGGGTATCGGCAGATTTAAGTCCGATTTCTTAACTCTGTAAAAAAATGGCCTAATTTCTTTTTTAATTTCTTCTTGTTGAGTTATATCGTCACAACGATTTTTGTATGAGTTCCGGTCTCCTAATAATTGTTTCCCGGGCCATAAAAAAGTCATTTGTGACCATAGATCTGTATAGCCATTAGGCATTGGAGTTCCTGAAAGGATAACACGCCTTGTTACATGTGGTGAGATGGTAAGTAATGCATTTGACCATACACCACCATCAAATCTTTTAATATTGTGTGATTCATCAATCACCATTAAAACTTTGTACTTATCACATAACTCAATTATTGAAGTGATATCGTTTGCTGCTGTTTGATAATGGCATAGGAATAACTCGTATTGGTCAGATTGGTAATAATAGGATTGTCTCTTCGGTCCAACCAATCTAGCTGAATCTAGTTTACTTCCAAAACATTTTTCAGATTCTTCTTCCCAGGGGGAAAAACTACTAAACGGTCCAACCACAAAAATCTTATCTACTATTTTCTGTTGTTTAAGTTTGTCGAAGTAAGCATATACCATTGTTGTTTTGCCACTTCCAGGAACTGAAAAATTTGCACCATGTTTAACTTGAAGAAAATGAGAAAGTCCCTTTACTTGATAGGACTTCAACTCTCTTTGAAGAGAAATTGATTTAGAAAGGTAGGGTTTTTTAATAAGATTCCCCTTTGCTTCATCGAATTCCGATTCTTGGTTTTGAATATTAGTAATTAAGTCAGCAACTTGTTGGTCCGTCGTAAACGCAACATCTTCCTCTTTCAAATAGTTAACAATTTCTTTTATTGCATTTTGAAACTCATTTTTCTCTGAAAAGTGATAGCAATCATTTTCTTCATCAACTTCAAAACCTAGTGATATATTGAAGAAAGCACGATGGTTCCAATTGAAAATGTCTTTCGCTTTATCTTCAATAACCAAATAATTGTTTTTTACAAAGATGTTTATCATAACATGCCAAGGTCAATTTTCATATCCCTAATCAATTTATCCAGAGCTTTAAGTTTTGTTTTTACATCAGCATCAGATTTAAAATGTTTCCCTTTTCTGTCTATTCCATTAAGCGCTGAAATCGCTCTATCAATTAGTTTCCCGGGTTTTAATTCGTCTTCTCTGTTTTTCTTTACATCACATGCAGTGTCTAGATTGTCAACTAATTTTTCAATTGGTATTTGCCGTATGTCCTTGTATTTCTCGAAAGTGTCTGTTAAAGCATCTGATGCTTTCTGATCCTGTAAAATTTTACAAATATTTCTCACATCATAGTGAGAGATACTTATTGAATCAGGTTTCGTTATTCTAGCTCTCAAAAAAAGAAAAACTATTTCGAGTTTTTTCATTAGTTCTTTCTTAGGAGCTCCGCTGTCCTTTAGTTTCTTAACTAAACCTTTTTGTATATCGATAAAATGTTCTGACAACTGAAACCTTTTTATTACTCCATAATTTTTGGGCTGTCCAAGAAATTGAAGGAAAATATCAATTAAGCCTAATCTCTCTAGGTCAGTTCTTACTTGTTCTTCAGACCAACCATACATTGATGCTGCAATTTCAGAATGGGAAAGACCTGCTTTGTGTCCCTCGAAAATCATTAACAGATTGTTTACCGGACCATATTCGGCAACTTTTTCTTTTGATAACTGAAGTCCTGCTTCAATTTTCCATAAGTCCTTCTCTGAAATGTCCTCAGGTAATCTAATTACCCATAACTCATCCCATTTTGAAGGACTTTCAATGTGTAACTCTTCTATTGTAGCCATCCTACGATTACCATTAACAACAATCCCATCGTGAGTAATAGCAGCGACCTCCCTTTGTTCACCTAATTGTTTTAAATCATAGTATAATTTCTCTGCTTCAATTTTATCTTGAAGCAAAAGCTCTTTTATTTTTTTTACATCTTCCTTATCTTCAGGATCTAGCGTTCTTCCTATTTGAGTTTCAAATTCTTGAATCTCTAAATTGAACCTTCTGTTCTCATGGTTGTATTGCAACAGATTTAATGGTAGCATATAAGAATAAAGAAATTCAATTTTACCTTTAATTTCTACCTTCTGTTTCCCTTTGATACATGACGTCTTATGTGAGTCAATGTAAGCATCAATCTGTTCTGCTCTTTTACTATGTATTGCCATGTTCCAGAGGTTTTAGTTAATGTTTCAAAGATAGGTATAATTGTGATTTATAGACAATATCATTAGGTCCATTGGCTCTTTTGGCTTTGCCAGAGTTTTAGCCAGTGCGATTAGCGGCAAAGACAAATGTGCCAATGTTACATGTGCAATTTTAAAATTTTTGCGCGCAGGCAAAGTCCCGATAAAAGGCACAAAATTTTCTTGTCATGGTAAGAGTGTCTTGGAAGCAGGAATTAGTCCTGTTGTCATCAGTAGAAAACTGCTAAGTATTAATCGGCTGGCCCATAACGGCCCGGCGGTTTAA
>PMJC01000075.1 GCA_003157235.1 Methanosarcina sp. | reverse complement strand
TCTTTGTTTAATGGGATTATGTTTCGTAGGGTTCGCAATTGCAGAAGATAACGAACCTTGTTTTTATGATTGGACATGGTATGCGACATCTCATATGGGCGAATATACGACTGCTCATCAGGTTATGTATATAGAATTATAACTTTATATCTTCATAACGATGGTGGCCAAAGTATAACAACAAGTCCAAGCTGTTGGAATTTGATTGCAGATGGACTCAAGTATGAATATGATGCCATTACGTTTGATCGTTCTATTGGCTATCAAGATATAGAAATTGTTAAAGATAGAAATATAGAAACAAAAATCGTATATCTTGTTAAAGGAAAGCCGACAAATATTCATTTACAATTAGATGGAATCTGGGGTATAGGTCCGACTTTTAAAGAGATTAACCATTAAGTGAATCGAACTTCATTGTGAATTGGTTTGATAAACTGCAGCTCTGGTACTTCAAAAGGATAAAAGTACTTCTCTTTTACAGAGCTGCTATATCATTTCCCATCTCAATTGATCAGGGCGGAATCATGAATCTTTGGTGATTTTTGGGGATATTTAATAGCTAGAGCCTGCACTATACCCAATATCAACAGCAATGTTGATAGGCCTATAATAAATTGAGAATCATATCTTTGGGCATAGCGATTTATTATACTGTTCATTTAATAGATGAGAGTCTCTGGGATCAGTGAGCAAATAACCTTTATCTGGGATTCTTTTCTTTAATTTATCTGGGACTAACATAGAAAAATAGTTTATTAATAACTCTTTATATTTCATGCTTTTTGATATTTTTAATGATAAAGGAGTGAAACAGTCAATAATGATTAAATTATTAAATAGCAGAGAAGCATCTGTAATTTTGTGGTGTTCCTTCAAGATAATAACTTCTAGCTGCTTCCTTATATAAAGTGTGGTAGGGTAAATGTAAAATATATCACACAACCTCGTTTTCTTGTTCTAGAATAGAATTTACTACAAATTTTTGGGCAATATTCCATGGCTTCAAACATTCATCATCCACGAGAACTAATGGATAGGATTGATATTCGCTTTTTGAATCTGGTGATCTCTTGTTCTTCTCATTAATTGCATCTTTAATTGCATCATCAATGTATTATAGACACAAAGGGATTCTTAACAAATTTGTCGAATGATAGCATATCTCGTTTAGAAAACTAAATAAGTTCAAGATTTAATATATTGTAGAATATTCTCGCAGCACCAATAAACATTAATGCCCAGAAAATTAATAATACTAACAGTAAAATTCTTGATGTATCTAGGTTTACTAATGTATCTAGGTTTAATATCAGCTTCAAATATATTAAAATGGAGGATAACCACAAGAAAACCAAATAGATGGATAATTGTTTTCTCCATCTCACAAAAGCTTGTCTACCCAATACAAGTGCAATAGAAAGTGTCAAAATGAAAGTAACTAGGGACACTAGATCTGGAAGTGCCTTATAGTCATAAAATTTTAATTTTGAACAAAATATCAGTTATCGGTATCATTGTATTTTCACTTCTATTTTCCCTTCAGTCTTACATGCATCAAGCTCACAGGGACATGCAGAAATAGCAATTGTGCCATTTTGAAGGACATAGAAACTTACTGAATCTCCACATTTTACTCTTGAAGTCCTAGTCTTAAACTCATAATTATTGCTATCCAGCTCGAAATCCATAAACAGGTTTATTGTACTGGGAAGAGTTATAGTTGGAATTCCCAGAGCAAATGCTAGGAAATCTCTACATCCGAATTTATCTTTTTCATATTTTTCAACATATAGTTTTTTTCGGCATCCTCGATATATAATGTTTGTGTCTGCTTCGGAATCTATTGACAGCACTTGGAGAACCCTTTCTTCATTTGAATCAAACAATTCATCTCCATATTTTAGAACCAATCTACGTAACCTATCGAGGGTTATACCCTGATTATAATCAAGAAAAACTAGGTCAGCTAACGGCCCTCCATTTATACAAGAAATTATAATTTTTTGCCCTTTGGACACTACAATCCCTTTAGCTTCTCCTTTATTAAGAATAAAATCCAGTTTTCCAACTTATTGCATTTTTTTCAGATAGCACTTCCAAGAATTATTAATTAATCCTATAAATTATGGGAAAAATAAGATAAAGAGATCTTCAATCAATGGAAATTATCATTTAGATTAAATATTCGAGATCTAACCCCTTTGAAAATTTCCCAATTCAGTGTTCGGTCTTAAAGATCAATTTCTTTCAACGATTTAATTTTTGAATCAATTTTAACAAGTTGTTAGAATCTCTTGATAATTTTTGTACCATGTTAATCAGAATTAGGTATTTAAGTAGAATATTTATCCTCTTGTATTCGGTTAAGGAATCTATTAAAGTCAAAATGATTACTGCAATAATTCACCCATTTGACTTACATTTATAGGTTTACATAAAAAAGCAGCAAAGCGAATACATTTTATACGGATTTTCAGTAATTATCTTCATTTTGTTCATACTTACCTCCTACTATGTACTTAAAATTTAAAAACATGTCTAATTAGTACTATTTTATTCAGTTTATCCTAAATCAGTTTAGTGATGAAGATGATTTTATAGAACTCATCTATATTTTTACCATGAAATACGGATACATAGTTTTTATATGGCATTTAATAAAAAGTCTTCAAAATTAAAAAAAAGGTATATTATCATGAAAGATGCAATTCCGCAACGAAAAAAATTCCTGCTGGGAGGGAGCTTTTCGAATTCCTGAGGTAGTGCCTACCAAGATTTTCTAAAGCAAGTTGTATCTATGAGCAGGAAGCCCTCTCATTTAGGGTCTGGGAAGAAGTTATAGCGATTCCTTATACCGGGACAAATACTATTTTCTCTTTACCCTGAACTTCTTCATGAGTTGGTGCTTCCCCTTCGATTTTTTCCTTGCCGGTTCCTTTTCCTGAAACATCCATTGCTTCTCTTGGATATTATAGTTCGTGAGTTTATCTGCCAGAATAATTGATAAAGTCGGTATGACTTTTTAAACAGTGATTTTGCCTCTTCTATTTTATCTTCTTCAAGCAGTTTTGTTCCAGTTTCCATTAATCTTATGGAAGCCGAAAGCAAGTGTTTGCTGATGCACCAAACCTCACCTTCGTATNNTCTCTTCAGCCGTAAAGAACAAATGCCCTTCTAAGGCGATGAGATTCATTATACCAATGCTCAAATCCACATCGGCTGATAAATCCATTTCCCTTTCTTCGTTACCTTTTCTACTTTATCAACTAATTCATTTACATCTGACTCTGTAACCATTAAGTTCGCCCTCTGTTAACTACTAAAAGCCCAGAGGCACTGAATCATTTCATGTAGTCCTAATACAATCTCTCCGAATATACTATGCTACCCCAAACACATCCATTCGAAGAAGGATTCGTGACCTTCAGGTAGGTTAGTAATCATTGACAACGTCACCGGGAAAGCGATTGAGCCTGAACTTGAGAAGTCCATTGTCTTCGTTGAGTACCCTCTCCCCCCAGCACAGTCCTTTCTGGATACGCTTTCTGGATACGCGATGGCATTCCGATAGAATCCGCAGACAGCAAACAATATGAGATACGGAATCGGGTCACTCTCTGTGGATGCGAGAAATCACAGAATAAACCATTCTGTAATGACAGTTACGTGGAGAGATGAGAAAGATGGAGAAAATGGATGCGAGTGCAAAAGGAGTGTAGATTTGCATTTTGTCTGTGTTGGCATCGGTTTGCAGTAATTGTTTTGGCAATCCATCTCAATACCATCAAAAGATCTTCTCAAATTGTCTTTCGACAATTCCCCAATCTTGACTGTACTTAAGTATCCCTGGTGCTTATTATAGCAACATCTCACTTTCCGCATATTATATCTGGATGCATGATTGGAACAATCTTAAAGCAGGCGAGTTGGTCAAAGAAGTTTATTCAAATTACGGTGTGATGATCGGACTTTAATAGTGTAATTTCAATGGCTATTGCCCGAATCAAGTAGAATTGGTAACTGATTTGGAAATACAACAAATAACACAGAGGTAAAAAATGAACAAGTATGAAGAGAATGTAGGGTCTCGTGATGCTCTCACGCCGGAAAATGCAGCGCTATTGCTGATAGATCACACCAAGTAGGCCTCATGCAGTTAGTACGAGATATGACTCCATAGGAGTTTAAAAATAATGTCGTGGGTCTGACCAAAACAGCAAAGATTTTTGCTCTTCCCGTAATCCTAACCACCAATGTAGACTGGGGGCCAAACGGCACTATTCTTCCTGAATTGAAGACTCTGTTCCCAGATGTAGAGGTCATTCGTCGTCCTGGTGTTATCAATGCCTGGTGCTGGCTAGCATTTAGGAAAACTGTTGATGGTATTGGACGACGGTAGCTCATAATCGCCGGGATCAGTGATTCAACATGCTTGCAGTTTCCTTCATTAGATGCGGTTCTGGAGAGCTTTGACGTCCATGCTATCATAGATGCGAGTGGAGCAGTGAGTGTTCTTGAACATGAGGCCACCATAGCAACTCTTGCTCAGGCGGGTGTGAAAGTGTGGAACTGGTGGTCAATTGGTGCTGAACTTCAAGCTGATTGGCGCATAGATGAAGCAAAAGGATGGCCTTA
>PMJC01000450.1:320-7189 GCA_003157235.1 Methanosarcina sp. | reverse complement strand
ATTAGCCGTGGGATTAGTGGTGTCCGTGTCCGTGTCCGCCCCAGCCGCCGTAGCCCCAGCCGCCGTAGCCCCAGCCAGGATATCCAAGACCGTATCCGTATCCAAGAGCATATGGGTAACCAACGCCAACACCGTATCCATAGTAGGGATATCCTCCAAGGCCATAGCCATATATAGACATAACCGAGCCAGCCCCAGCCACCGCCTCAGCCGTGGTGGCCCCAGCGTGCACTAGCTGTAACTGCTGTCAAAGATGTTACAAACAGGACTGCCAGTAAAACGGCAAGTGTCTTTTTAATTCTATTTAGAAGGTTGTTTCAACATTTATTCAACTCCTTTATATTTTGTTCAAATTAATAACACATTAAAATATAGAGAATTTCGATAAACCCCCGAGTTCAACAAATTACATATATAGGCTTTATAAACAAACAGCCAAAAATTGGGGTTTCTCGAAATCCTCTTTGTTGCTAAGTCCTTTGAGATATCTATGGTGATATCCATTGTGATATGTAAAGAAGTATATTTTGTAAGTTATTTATGTGGATAATTGCCTAGTTTAATCATTTCGTTATCTTATCAGTTCCTTATCTTTTCGAATATCTGCTATAGACTCTTTCGCTATCGATACCCTTTTTTCCATGTCAATTATTTTTAGTTCGATAAATTCTATTGCCCTATCCAGCCTTCTTTCTGTAAATTTCCGTTTCTGTTCTTCAGTCATAAGTTCCAATGTCTCAGCCAGTGCAGTCTGCACAACTGGCCCTAGGTCCGCAAAACAAATATCATCATTCATGTTTAAATGTCTCCTTCCATCTATTCTTGATAATTATTTTATATATCCTAATAACAAATCCGAATAGCAACAAATTTAGATAGTGTTCCTCTGTCGAACTTATTTACCTAGTTTGATCATTTCCTTAACTTTTCGAATATTTTCGATAATTCCTTTCGCTATCAAAATTCTCTGTTCCATATCACTTATTTTCAGTTCGATACCTTTTATTGCTGTATCCATCCTCATGTGTGTAACTTTCTTTTTCTGTTCTTCAGTCAGAAGTCCCCATGTCTCAGTCATTGCAGTTTGTATTGCTGGACCGAAGTCTGTAAAATGATTCATGTTCAAAAATCTCCTTTTATTGATCAGTTTTTATTATTTAAATTCACACATTAAATTTTTTTAATACCAATTAACCCTGGGAAAAACAATATTAATAACCATCTTTACAAAAATTCACTGATGCATAAAGATTCACGGAGCAAAATTTCAGTGGGTTTATATTATATAATATCGGCTATTAATCAATTTTTTATTTTTCCATCAGTTGGTAATCAGAAGCATCTATTACATCTGAATCGTGATTATTCAACTGATTTTGTGTAGGTTGAATAGTTACTTCGTTAGTTTAGATCCACTGTAATTATAAGTTAGTGGTTACATACTATAGTGTATTCGGTGTATATATAGTTTTTGAGTTGATGTAGTACTTCACTTTTTATACATGATATATTTAAATTTTTTTGATAATGATCCAGCTTAGGGAAAACAATACAGTTAACCATCTTTATTAAGATTTAAGGAGGAAATTTTGATGGGCTTACTTTATTCAATTATCAACTATCAACACGTTTTTTATTTTTTAGAAGTCAGTAATCAGAAATATAAATTCCATCTACTTCGATACCATGCAACTGTTTATAGGTAGGCTGAATGGTTACTTCTTTCATATTTAGAGTTACTTAAATGAAAGTTAGTTGTTACATAACATATATATAGTTTTTGAGCCTCTTTTGGACTTCACTAACTCGTAAGCGATAATTTCAAAACCAGATCTACTTTTTTTAGTTTTATTTAGCAATTAGATACAACATAGCCGCGTTTTTTCCAGCAACCACAAAATAAAATATATGTTTCAGAGAGATTTAATTTGCCGTTTACACCTATAATTCACAATATAATAGTAGTATATAGGCAAATAAATTTTACATCTTTATATATCTGCAGGATGTATGGTGTAAATGGATTCAAGCTTATTAACATGACAAATAACTAAATTGTTTAAACGCTCGTTTTACACATTTATTTATTTTTACTCAAAGCCAAGTTACTCAAAAACCTTAAATATATGTGAATAACGACTCAATATTATGAAAGATACAGAACAAAAAATATTGGATGCAGCTGTAAAGGTATTCTCCAGCGATGGATACGCTGGTGCAACTACCCGCAAAATTGCACAAGAGGCAAATGTTACCGAAGTGACGCTGTTCCGGAAATTCCAATCAAAAGAGAACCTGTTGAAAGAGGTCCTTATCAAAAATCGGTATTCTATTTCAACACTGAATAAGTTATTAAACGTAAATAAAAATGCAGACATTGAAAGAGATCTTTGTATCCTAGGCAAAGAAATTACAAAAGATATGCAGGATGAAAAAAAGAATAGTATATCTTATATGTTTATGTTCATGCTGTTCGAAGAAGGCCGACGAAGACCTGAACTCGCTGAGATCTTAGAATCTGTTTTTAAAACAAATATAGAGCGGTTGAGCGAATATTTTGAGTTGCAAATGAAAAATGGAAAAATACGTAATATCAATGCTCAATCAGCAGCATTAACTTTTGTCAGTTATTTCAGCTGTTCCGCCTTCTTAAGAGGAATATTTGTTGACTACGCTTTGAGCTATAATGACAAGGACGTTGAAAATTTTATTGACATATTTACTAAAGGCATATTGAAAGTTGAAAAAACAGAGAACGTTCTAGAAAAGGAAAAGAAACTACAGAAACTGAAAGAGGATATTTCCAGAAAACATGAGGCGCTCAATAGTCTGGAAGAGCAAGTCAGAGAGCTGGAAAAAGAGTAATCTTTCGAGTGCGAGCTTGTTTCTCAACAACTACTATAAATACCTGTATTGTTTACAGATATTAGGTATTTTTATTTGAAAATTAGATAATAGTTATTTAGTAAAATAATAAATATGTAATTATTCTATGACTTTGCAAGATGCAAGTAAAATATACCCATTCATATATCTCTCTGAGTTATGAATTTCTGTTTGATCGTATGTAACTGGTTACGATCTGGTTACGGTTGCTGATCAAAAAATAATTAATAATATATTTTTGCTTTTTGTGATTGCAAAAGATTTTGTGCGGAATTATTTTTTGTTTAGAAACTATTTTTCATACAATTAATTTAAAATAATTAAATCGATAATTATGTATTGTAGCGCCGTATCATATCATAAATAAACCCAAAAGAGCAAGAAATAACCTGCATAATGAGCCAAGGTAGAATAGTAGAAATACTTGGAAGATGTTGGTCTTATTTCGAATTAAATATACATGGAACGATATCTATTCAAAGTGACTGTCTTTGGGAAGACAGTAGAGACAACTCTTCCCAGGCTCTTTCCTATTATTTTTCAAATTATCTAATAAGGCTTTTTTATATTAATTGGTTTTGATGACCGTGGTTATTATGTGAGAGATCGTAATAGAGATCATGACATAAACAATGATGATTTCCGTGGATTTGTAGGCCGTAGTGATTTATTTGATGATTTTTTGCTAATTGAATCATTTTTATGCGATTTATTTGATTTATTTAGGTATTATTTGGCACTTTTATTTAATAAATTGAATTAATTATAGTAACCATTGACTATTTATGACCAAATGTGGTAATTATTTGAAAACTAATTATGGTGAAAATGGGTAAAGAAGTACTGTTTTCAAGGATCATATAGAGTAATATTTAAACTTTAAAGCCCAAGAAAAGTAGTTTTATAACAAGAATTAGTCTCATAATGAGAATTATAGATCTATTTGAATAACAACAATGAAATTTTATTACATAATAAATATTCAGTTCCAAATTTATTGATAGGCATAAAATAAAAAATGATTAAATATGAACTGATTTTGGATTTTCAGTAATTTACATGCATAAGTCCTATTAAGGTGTTATTAATAATACTTATTTTAGATAATCCGTGCAGCTAGATTCTCATAATTTCACACCTAGAAAACCAGTGCAGCATCATTTATTGTTTTTGATTCCTTTGGCCATATAGGCTCAGGCAACTCACCTTTTGCTAGATATATTTCGTAAGCACCCAGAGCTTTTGTTAGCCTTGATCTTAATCCATTTTTTCGTGCCAATTGCGTATGCCTCCCTTCGAGTTCGGTGGTATCCGTTGTCATTTTTATCTTGTTATATCCAGTTTTACAGCAAAGGATATTTTTGTTGTCAATAAACGATCCTTCACAAGGGCATTACAAAAATTGATAGATTTGGGAATGATAACTATATCAATCCGTAAACGTGGCAAAAGTCCTAGAGTTACGGTTATATGGGAAAATTCGGAGAGAGAATGAGCACTGAAGTTGGAAAAAATATACACGATAACTTTATTTCAATAATCTCGCTGATCCTGTAAGCCTCAACTGTGATGTTTAGACAATTATATAAACTTCTTTTTATATATTTTTTAATCCTTGTGGTTAAATTACATTAATCAGTTCAAGTAATCTTGTTCTTTTCCATCTCCTTCGAAATTCGATCAATTCTAAGCCTTCACAATAAATTTTCTGTTGCATGGATGAATTCTAAAGGTAATTATATCATAATTCAAGATGATAATCTTTAATCCCAAGATGAAATTCCTTTTACTTTATTTTATTAGCGTAAATGATCCCGTGGCTCTCTTCCCAAATCATTTACAAATAGACTTAATTTTACCTCCTACTGTAAGTTTTTTTGATTTCCCATAGTATCCCTATCCGACTCAAGGAAAAGCACTGAGCTCTCTCAAATTTAAATGCTAAATTTGCATGTTTTATCTCAATATTTATTTTATGAGATGACAAAGCTCCAACAGTTTGTCTGGCTTATGTTCTTCATGCATCACTGCAACGAATCAATCTGAAATCGCAAAAATGATATCAAAAATTATTGGGACCCTATCTAGCTTGAGATGAACTTTTTATTCAACCATTTATCCTTTGAAGCTCGTCGACAAATTTAATTAACGTGCATATAATAACTAATTGTAGTAGTCCTTCAAACTTTGGTGCTATGACCACCTTATAATGAAGAAATTATATCTAATAATGTATAAAATTAGAGTTGATTAAATGCGTATGGATGACGATGCGATCAAAGCACTGTTTGACTACATTACAACTAAAGATGAGGTACCAGGAGTACTAACGTATTCCAGTGTTAATGAGTGGCTAAAATATGGCGGCATAACATTTCGTGAGATTGACAAGGAATTATATTGGTCAAAAGCCTGTCCAGATGGATCTATTATTTTCCATACAGACAGAGGAAGCAGACAAACATACATAAAAGTGTGGACTGAAAAAGCCGGTAAACTTATAGGTTTCGAATTGGATCACGACATTAAGGGTGTATTAATGATGGATGTAGAACATCAAAAAAATGAATCTGATGACATCAGGGACAAACAAGACAAGCAAATGAGACAAGCCGAAAGTAATAAAAATAATAAGTGAACTCAGCAAATTATAGTTACCATTTTAAATAATGCGAGATTTTAGGTGTAAATGTTTACTTATAAGAAAATTCATTTAGTTCTTCATTTAATATTTTAATAATTTTAAATAACTTTATCGATGTTAACATTTCTCTTGCCGTTTCCCAACAATATTCAATTTGGCTCCTATCTAGAGTAACTGGGGAAAATATAATCTTTACAACTAATGCATGCTGTTTTGGTAAAATTTCTCTGCTCGTTTTGATTTATACCATACAGCTCTGTCCAGTAGAAGAAATCTCTTTGCTCCTATATCTCTCTTAAAATCAAGTAATGCTTGCAGAAGAGTCTGTAAATTGAATTTATAGACACATAATCAAAAAGTAAGAGATTTTGACACAAAAACTATTCTTTGAACAGTTGTGCTTTAGCATAGTGACAACTAATTCCTAAATATTGTGGGATATTGACTGCATTAGCTCAGTATTCCACATATCTTTTAAATTCTTCGATTAGTTTAATTTTGATAATACCTTCGGGTATGATTTATGGATAAGATCCCTGAGATATGAAGCCAGTGGAGACTGAATGAAGTATTGACTTTGCAAAATACAAGATAAAATATTATATAATATATAATAGTCCGTTTATTTAGTTTAAGAGATAAATTTGAATTGGAAAGATAAAATGGATCACAAAAAAGCAATAAAAATAGGATTTTCTTGCCTAATTCTTTGTTTAATGGAATTATTTTTTGTAGAGTTCGCAGTTGCAGAAGATAGCGGATCCGGTTATTATGATTGGAAATGGTATGTAACATCACATATAGGCGAATATACGACTGCCCCATCGGGTTATGAATATATAGTTATAACGTTATATCTTCAAAACGATGATGGTCAAAGTATAACAACAAGTCCAAGCGGTTGGAATTTGATTGCAGATGAACTCAAGTATGAACATGATTTCAGTACGTTTGATCGTTCTATTGGCTATCAAGATATAGAAATTGTTAAAGGTAGGAATATAGAAACAAAAATAGTATATCTCGTTAAAGGAAAACCGACAAATATTCATTTACAATTTGATGGAATCTGGGGTATAGGTCCGACTTTTAAAGAGATTAACCATTACATGAATCGAACTTCACTGTGAATTGGTTTGAGAAAATGCAGCTCTTGTACTTCAAAAGGATAAAGTACTTCTCTTTTACAGAACCGATATATCATTTTCCATCTCAATTAATCGGGGCGGAATCAAGAATCGTGGATGATTTTGGGGATATTTGATAGCTAGAGCCTTCACTATACCCAATATCAACAGCATTGTTGATAGGCCTAAAATAAATTGAGAATCATATCTTT
>PMJC01000450.1:0-309 GCA_003157235.1 Methanosarcina sp. | reverse complement strand
AAATAGAATTGATTTGATATTAAGGAGGATATGTATCACTCCCATAAGTAACGTCAATAGCAATATATAAAGAATGATAAGAGTAACTGAATCAATTACCATTTTAAATATTTTATTCTGATTGATCATAAATATATTATAATAAGCTCTCATTTGACTCCCAAAAATAGAAAAATTATAGCATTTTAAAGGTTACTTGAATAATTACGAAAATCTGCTATTTCAGATAATTTCTACAGCGCCTGAATTTCATTATCGTTTATCTATCTAACTTATTTTCATTGCTTGAGCATTTCCTGAGTTTTTCGC
>PMJC01000402.1 GCA_003157235.1 Methanosarcina sp. | reverse complement strand
ATCTGTCAGATCCGTTATTTCAAGCTCAAGCAGGCAATCATAAACGAGCTTTATGACATCGAACGAGACATTTTTCTTCGTGGCATCCGATACGAAAACCACGACACAGACTGGAAAATCGTAGACAGTACGACTGACAGCAGCGTTTACGGGATCTTTGAGTTCGACCTGCTGCCCGCAGATGATCCCCGTGTGGTCAGAACAATTCAGAACCTGGAGGAAAAACTGTGGGTACCTGGGAAGGGTGGGATGGCAAGATATGAAAATGACCCCTACCACAGGAAGACAGACCTGGTCACAGGTAACCCCTGGCTCATATGCACCCTTTGGCTTGCAAAGTGGTATGTCGCAAAAGCAAAAGAAAACAGGGATCTAGAAAAAGCCCTCGAGCTGATCAACTGGGTTGCAAACTGCTCCCTTGAGACAGGGATTATGCCTGAACAGATACATCCCTTCACAGGAGAGTCACTCTCTGTAGCCCCTCTGACCTGGAGCCATGCAGAGTTTGTGGATACAATTACGCGCTATCAGGAAAAGAAAGCGCAGCTGAAGGTTTAAAAATTACATAAAAATATTTCAGTTAATTTTAAGACGAATCCAAGTTATATTAATGAATAAATTAGGACTTGAATAAGAATGAAATTGGGAAGAGAAACAGAAGACAAACGGAAGGTGAGCAAACTTGCCGGAGAAAGAGACAACAGAAAGAAAGAAGTTCTCATGTCCTGTGTGCCAGATGACTTTTGCAACAAAAGAAGAGTATGAAAAGCATAAGATAGAAAAACATAACAGATGAAATGATAAGTTGCAGATTTTGAATACAGTTAAACGGAAAAAGGTGTTTGAGGAAGAAACTTGGAATAATAGGGATTTGTAAAATGGGGGAAATATTACCCTTTAATGCAAATAAAAGGAGATAAAAGTCATCAGAAAAGCAACGAGATCAAAACTCTATATCATCGTTTCTTTGTAAAATAAGTTTGTTTGACAACAAGCCATTAGTTGGGAATGTGATTTGATTTAAGGAAATCTGTTGAAGTACACTCCGATTCCCAGGAAATCAATAAGTAAGACCCGAAGCGTGCTCCATACTTTAAGGTGAGGTGGCCACATGCAATTTGATTTAACACCGTTAATAAGAAAGTTTCCATCTCCGTAGCATAGCGCAGGATATTCGACTAAAAGAAACAGTTAAGAAGATTTCGATAAATCCCATTTTTATGGTTGATTTTTTATAACTGATTTATAAACAATTTGTGAACTTAGAGGTTTATCGAAATTCTCTTAAGCTTCTTCTTTGAATAAACGACCATAAAATTTTAAAAGAAACAAAAATTCGGTTTTTTCAATCTTTAAGCCCAATATTTTCCAGGAAATTGTGATAGTGTTCCAGTAGCATTCGCGAGTAGAAGGCTCTAGTTAAAACCTCACTCAGTGAGGGATGGATGTCCATACCGCGCATTATTGGTTCCGTACTTCTTGATTCCGTATACATAAGAGGGATTATCTGGTGAATAAGGATTGAGGCATGAGACCCTATAATATATGCTCCCAAGATTTTCTCTTCTTCTTCATATAGAATTACCTTTACAAAGTAGTCCTTTATCTCCATGGCCCTTTCCTTTGCAGTATCCTCAAAAAGTTTGAGACCTAGGACCACCTCTATCTTTCCCATATTTTTCTATGGCTTTCTGCTCCCCCATACCTACCCCTGCAATCTCAGGATAGGAAAAGACTGCATGCGGTATGGCATGGTAGTCTACCTTCACTTTTTCTTTCAGGATGGCATTAAGGTAAACTATTCCTGATTCGTAGTTTCCAACGTGCTTGAACAGATAATTTCCATTTGCATCCCCAAAAGCCCAGATATTTGGCTGAGAAGTCTCAAGATACTCGTTTACCATAATCCAACCCTTTAAGTCTGTTTTTATTCCAGCCTTCTCAGGATGGAGGATGTCGGTATTTGGAACTCTGCCTGTTGCCACGAGGATTTCATCTGCAGTAACCTTGACCTCTTCTCTCGAATTTTGTTCCTTTGCAACAATGATCTTCTGCCCGTTATCTTCTTTTCTAACTTTTATGGCTTCATAATTCGTAAGGATCTTTATGTACTCCGACATTTTTATCCCGGCAAGTTTAGAGATTTCAGGCTCTTCCTGGGGAAGAAACCTGGAATTTCTTCCGATGATCGTGACCTCAGCCCCCATAGCCGAAAAAAATGGCCATACTCGGCTGCAATATAACTCCCTCCAAGAATGGCTAGACTTCGGGGGCATTCATTTAGCTGGAGAACAGTATCGCTTGTGAGATAGCCAGCTTCTTCAAGCCCTTCAACAAGCGGGATTTCAGGCCTTGAGCCCGTACACAGGAAAATCATCTTCGAATAAAGCGTTTTATCCCCCACTTTTAGAGTATAAGGAGAAATGAATTCAGCACTTTCATGATAATAGTCAAGGTACAAGTTTTCGGTTAATACCTTCCTCCTCGCATCTATGCATTTTCCTATTTTCCCCCTCATCCTCTCCATGATCGCAAGGAAATCAATGTCCTTTATCTCAGCCTTTATCCCAAAAAGAGATGCAGTTCCCAGTTCCCTGATAAGTTCTGCAAAGTAGAGTAATATTTTTGAAGGAATACACCCCCTAGTGAAGCAGATCCCTCCTGATTCATCTTTATCGATAATAGCAATTTTCATTTCCGGATTTGAATCGATGATAAGATCTAGATAGTTCATTGCAGAACCTGTGCCTATCATAATCAGATCGTAATTTTCCATTCTTTCCCCTCACAGTAAATACAAAATTGATTTATTAAAATTCTATTTATTATTCCAGTATATTTAAGACCCGATACTCTTAGCCAGATGAGATAAATTCAACGATGAGTTCACCCTGCTTACAAGATAAAATATTATAGGATATATAATAGTCCGTTTATTTAGNNAAAAAAGCAATAAAAATAGGATTTGCTTGCTTAATTCTTTGTTTAATGGGATTATGTTTCGTAGGGTTCGCAATTGCAGAAGATAGAGGACCTTGTTATTATGATTGGAAAATGGTATGCGACATCCCATATAGGCTAATATACGACTGCCCCATCAGGTTATGAATATATAGTTATAACTTTATATCTTCAAAACGATGATGGCCAAAGTATAACAACAAGTCCAAGCGGTTGGAATTTGATTGCAGATGGACTCAAGTATGAACATGATGCCAGTATGTTTGATCATTCTATTGGCTATCAAGATATAGAAATTGTTAAAGGTAGGAATATAGAAATAAAAATAGTATATCGTGTTAAAGGAAAGCCGACAAATATTCATTTACAATTTGATGGAATCTGGGGTATAGGTTCGACTTTTAAAGAGATTAACCATTACGTGAATCGAACTTCACTGTGAATTGGTTTGAGAAACTGCAGCTTTTATACTTCAAAATGACAAAGTACTTCTCTTTTACAGAGCCGATATATCATTTTCAATTTCAATTGATTGGGGCGGAATCAGGAATTTGGGGTGATTTTTGGGGATATTTGATAGCTAGAGCCTACCCTATACTCGATTATGTGATTATAAATATTATATAAGTGACTCGTGAAAATCAAATGTTTATTGAAATCCTCAACGATTTTATATAACAGAGTTACAGGCTAACATATGTTATCGGTTTCATTCTATCATAAATCTTGTAAAACTTCCATATGCTTCTAAAATTTCTTTTAAGGAGAGTGAAATCTCGAAATCTGTTCCTCTGATTTCCAGGACGTCGCCTCCGACCTTGCCGATTACAGTACAAGGTACAGCCTCGAGGATTTTCTGCACAGCTTCTGGCTCGGCTGTAGCAAGCAAAGCTCTTGCGGGTGATTCTGAAAACAAAAGCTCATCAGCCTTCATTTCTCCAATTTTACTCAGATCTATCTTTGCACATAATTGTTTGCACATCCTTGCGAGTCCAACACCGATTCCTCCTAAGGAAATGTCGTGAGCCGAACTGAGTTTTCCACTCTTAGC
>PMJC01000242.1 GCA_003157235.1 Methanosarcina sp. | reverse complement strand
TTTTTTTAGATATTAAATAAGTTATCCCCTTTCAAGGTGTTGGTGTTTAACCAACTGATGCGGTGTTCAACTTTCAGGATCCTCTGTCTCCTTAAAACCATACTTATAATCATGAGAAATGTTTCGGGTGGTTTCGACCTTAGTATTAGTTAATCCTTTATCAAGAGGTTTTATGCTTTGTCCTATATATCAAATCTCCTTTTAGAAACCTTGATTTCATTACTTTTCTCTCATTTGTAGTTCAAGGGTAGATTTTCCATTCCAGATCCAGCAATTCCAACCATCTAACTATGTGTTTTTTTATACTATTTTGACAATATGTATTCCATGATTGATTTTGATACCTTGAAATATGAAAATTATCTGATTTTTGTTGTTGTTCAGGATCATATCAGCAGAGAAGTGCTTATGTGCGCTTATATGAACCGGGAAGCCCTTGAGAAAACTATTGAAACTGGAATTGCGCATTTCTGGAGCAGGAGCAGACAACAGCTGTGGAAAAAAGGGGAAATTTCGGGGAATGTGCAGAAAGTGAATCAGATAAAGATTGACTGTGATATGGATTCTATCCTACTGCTTGTGGAGCAGGTTGGAGGAGCTTGCCACATGGGATATAGATCCTGTTTTTTTCGAGATATCGAGGGAAAGATCATCGGTGAGAAGGTTTTTGAGCCGGAGGATGTCTATTAAAATTTAAGATCTTGATTGAATTTGAAAATTTCTATTAAGTGAAGATTAAATACATTTTCGGTCGTATCTTCGATTATTGACAAGATTTGATTCTTAATCATATTTTATATCCAGAGAGGTATCACGAACATACCAAATTGCTTGCAGTGGGTTACATAACCGAAAATGTTATTCTTGACTATCAGTCAGTAACCAGAAATCTCATAATGCACCAAAATATATACTTTACAACTGATTATTGGTAGGCCTACTTACACAAATTTTTTATTATGTTCAGGACTTTTTATTGTTTGAGGTCAATTGAAAATGGAATTAAAGGTAAATCTTAATACTTCCAGAATATACTAAAAATCTCTTAATCATCTGATGTTTCATTTTTTTAAAACTTTTTTCCTATGATTATTTTTTGCTTCCTTAAAGTGGAAAAACTTTCAGAGGTTTTCTTATATACTTTCTGGCTCTATATCCCATTATATGGTTGAAGATACCCGGATGCGCAGGATTGTTCCTGATACTAGTGTAATTATTGACGAGAGGCTTTCGCACCGCGTCAAAAGCGGTGAGTTCAAGGGCGCTGAGGTTATTATTCCCGAAGCTGTGATATCTGAACTTGAAGCCCAGGCAAACAAGGGCAGAGAAATAGGTTTCAAAGGGCTTGAAGAGCTTTCAGAACTTCGCAAATTGGCGGACATTGGAGAAATTCAACTTCGATTTAGTGGAGTTCAACCCACTGTCGGGGAGATAAAAATGTCCAAAGAGGGTAGAGTAGATGCCCTTATCCGAAGTACGGCTATTGATGTCGGAGGACTGTTTGTAAGCGAAGATAGGGTACAAGCCCTTATAGCTAGAGCAAAGGGGATTGATGTCGAGTACATGCCCCCCAAGATCCTGAACCCTTCAGAACTTTTGCCTCTAAAATTAGAGTCTTTTTTCACTGACGATACAATGTCCGTGCACCTGAAAAATGATGTATTGCCTATGGCCAAGAAGGGGCCTATAGGAAATGTGCTTTATGCAAGGATTCGTGAAGAACCTGTCAATTATTCGGAACTTTCTAGTATTTCAAAAGAACTTATTGAAAGAGCACGATTGGACCCCGAATCTTTCATTGAGATGTCTTCCGATGGGGCTACTGTTCTTCAAATCCGAAATATAAGAGTTGCAATTACACATCCACCTTTTTCCGATGACATGGAGATTACAGCTATCAGGCCAACAGTAGTTGTAGATCTTGAGCACTACAGCTTGAGCTATGAGCTGAAAGAACGTATTTTAAGCCAACGTGGTGTTCTTATTGCCGGGCCACCTGGGGCCGGGAAATCGACTTTTGCTGCAGGAGTTGCGCGGTATCTAGACGACCACGGGCAGGTAGTCAAAACTATGGAATCTCCAAGAGACCTGCAGGTGCCTCCTGAAATTACTCAATATTCACTACTAGATGGTAAAATGGAAAATACTGCTGATCTTTTGCTCTTGGTCAGGCCAGATTATACGATATATGATGAAGTCCGGAAGACCGGTGATTTCTTGATTTTTGCAGATATGCGCCTTGCAGGAGTAGGGATGATAGGAGTAGTGCATGCAACAAGAGCAGTGGATGCCATTCAACGCCTGATCGGAAGAGTTGAACTGGGTGTTATTCCTCAGGTAGTGGATACTGTCATTTTCATCGATAAAGGCGAGGTTTCCAAGGTTCTATTGCTTGCATTTACAGTTAAAGTTCCTTATGGGATGACAGAGCAGGATCTTTCAAGGCCTGTGATTACAATTGCAGATTTTGAAACTGGCAAAGTCGAATATGAAATTTACACCTATGGGGAACAGGTTGTGGTCATGCCAATAGAATCTTCTAAAGGAGGAAGGAAACCTACATGGAGGATTGCTGAAGAGGAGATAAAAAGTTTTATTGGCAGGTATGCATCTGGCCCTATTGAAGTTGAGATAACATCAGATGACAGTGCACTCGTGAAAGTCCAAGCTGAAGAAATACGAAAAATAATTGGTAAGGGCGGGAGAATTATTGATCAAATCGAAAATACTTTGGGGTTTCATATTGATGTTAGGGAAATAGAAATAGACGCTCCAAAAACCTCTAAAGGAAGACTTTATGGAGTTAAAAATAAAGTTTCTCAGCAGAAACCCAGGCCAACTGATCTTGAGAAGGAGGATATTATCTCTTCAGCCCATCCTTTTATCGAAATAAACAAGAAACATCTCATCCTGAAGGTTCCGGAGCTTGCAGGAAAGGACGTAGAAATATTCATTGATGACAAATATATCTTCAGTGCACCGATAAGCCGACATGGAGAAGTGAAACTCAGGGTAAATTCTGACCTTGCATCAGATATTATTGAGGCTCAAAATGGAGGGAATTTGATTGAAATACGCCTGATCTAGTTTTCTCAATTTCCTTTTTTCAACCAGCTTTTTACATCCTTACTTTATTCTTATTTTTTAATTCTTTTAATGCTGTTAGTTTTCTATTTTCATTTGAGAATTTCGATAGACTCCAATTTCAAAAAATATCCTATATAAACTTCATAAACGACCAGACAAAAATTGGAGTTTACCGAAATTCTCTTTACCATATTATTTATTTTAATACTTGTATTTAATTTTGTACGTCTTTGATTGAATTAATATATTATTTTGAATATAATCTTTTTACGGATCTTATAAACCACATTTCAAATTTATCACTTACTCAAGGAGAAGAAGATCACTTGAAGGAAAGATTATGTGATTAAGTTAAGGAAATCCAAACGTCAACCAGCGAGAAATGTTGAACTAGCTAAAAATGTGTTTTTAAGTCTTGAGGGAATAACAATATTGAAATCTTTTTGTAATTAAACGCTGCTTGCAATACATTAAGAGCTCAAACACAAAAAGTTTTGGATTTGAATCAGATAAAGCCTGGAGGATAAAACATAAGGTTGCAGACTAAGAATGATTACAGATGGTTCATATAAATAGATTAGTAAGATTGCATGTATGAAACCTAAAAATTTCGGCTATCCACGTGGAATATGGTAATACAGAGTATTACCCGGTCCATTCAGAAAAACTGTACCATGAAGAATATCCCGGATTATCAACGATCAATCGAGGGACGATTTTAATTATTATTTTTAATTTATTTCAAATATTTTATTCTTAATTTTTTATTTTTTTAATTTAATTAATATGTTCAATTTGTATTTACAACTAAGACATAGCTTAACTTTTAGGGCTCTCTGAGCAGGTAATTAAGGAGGTGAATTCAAAACGTGGAAGATGTGTATTCACCATAGCTAAACTACTTTGTATCCTCTCATTGTGCGCGGAAGATCTGAGTACTAGGCTACGAAAAATGACAAGGAACATTGCCAATTTGCGGATATGGTGGCAAAGATAAACATCTATCTGCTGTTGAGATGAAAGTAAACTCCATCTCGAACTTTTTACCCATATATATTTCACACATTTCCAATATATTTTATCATAAATCATTCTAATTTAGAACTGTGTAAAACTCAAAAACTACGCTATTTTTGAACTTGCACCTCAAGTTCAATATCTGATAGGGCAAAAATGGTACATTAGGTGCAAAGCTGTCTCCGTGGGAAGATTTATATAATTAAAATACGATGTAAGAGTAGTTGAAAATAAAGAGACGTATAATCTGTTATTAAAAACCAATTTTTTGTTTTTATAAGGATCTTATACAATCTTATTTTTATTATATCATTACCCGCTAAAGCGGAGGTGAAACAAAATGGCTTTTAATGACAGAGGGAATTCATTCCGTGGTGGCAGCAGAGGCGGCAGTCATGGTGGTGGTTTTAGAGGGGGTAGCAGTGGTCCTCGAGAAATGACCAAAGTGATATGTTCTGATTGTGGCGTTGAGACAGAAGTTCCGTTTAAACCAAATGAAGGGCGGCCTGTTTACTGTAGAGAATGTCTTCCTAACCACAGAAAATTCTAAGGATAATTTGATTTGAGTGTTTAAGCTGTGTTGAGTGTTAATTCCTTAATTTAGTTTTGATTAACACTTAATTCATTTTCATTACTATTTATCTGTTATTCTTTCCATTTTTCAAGAGTTGGTTCTGCTAAATACATAACTTAATAATTAAATTATAACTGTTATGGCGAAGTAAATATCTTTGATGACTCAAATTGGAGAAGGAAATCAAATTGGAATTGAGAATCAAAACCAATAAACACAAATAAACTTTGAAATTATTGATATAAAAATCATTATAGGAGGAATTAATTTAGCTAATTACAGGAGTACTATTAGAAAAAGACAAGCAGGATTCAATAAGCCGGTAAACTCAGGAGACACACCGGAAATAACAAGGGTGCGAACTCCCCGTAAAGACAGAAACGAAGTCCTTGCAACAGTAGCAAGTTTACTTGGATCAAAAAGAGTCACACTGCAATGCATGGACGGAGTTATCCGAATGGGCAGGATCCCGGGTTCCAAGAAAAAAAGAATGTGGATCCGCGAAGGCGATGTTGTCATAGCCAATCCTTGGGAAGTTCAGAACTCAAAAGCCGACGTTACCTGGAAATACACAAGACCCCAGATTGAATGGCTTGAAAGAAAAGGGTACCTTGATTAAAATATCTTAAAGGATGACATTTGTTTTTCAAGCACTTCATTAACCTGTAGCCTTAATTAATAAACGGTTTTGAATAATCGCAATATTAAGACTATAAACCTAAGAACAGCAAATTGAAGTTACAAACAAAAGCCGGTACCCCGTCATTAAGTGTTTGATACGTTCATAATTAATATATAGCGTAAAGAATTTTTGCATTTTCATGCTATTAAGCAGATTTTTCCCGCTTTTTGCGGGTAATATCTCTTTGTTGAATGGTCAAGTTAGATTCTTCAATTCTGGACCTTGCCATATTTTCGAGGACAAATGTTGGAATAAACATTAAGAAACATTTGTATTCAGACTCAGCTTTTGTTTAATTGTTCATATCTATTTCACATCATTTGTAAACCTACTTTAGGCAAATAATCCACACTCAGAACCTTTCAGAAAGGTGTCAATTATATTTGAGATTGGGATCCTTTACGGAAAATAATTCTATATTACATTTTTTACCTTCCCAAGTACATAATGGATTTAAATTTGCTTTTTTAACAGCTAAATATTTAATGCTACGATTTTTAGTTCAACTGTATGAATTTGTATAAAACTAAATATATATATATTTTTTATTACAGAAAACGTATCCAATGAAGAATCTAATTTTGTATTTATTCAATGAATTTCATATTGTTCCTAGCTTGTTTCTGTAAAAGAGAACTTTCGTCGTCACTAATCTATGCCTGATGTTTATATGACATTGTCGCCACAAGCTTTTGCCTACGTTCATATGTTCATACAACAGGCTGGCTCCACTAGCGTCAAAAATGTGTGAAAAGAAAGAGCTGGGAACTGTATTTCGATTATTATGAAGTAATATCAATCAACTAAGTAAGAAGCACCAAGATAACTTAGGTACATTTTTACATTGTACTTTACCATTTCCATATGTAACTCCATCGATTTTGTTCCTAACTAATAATGTGTTGCCTAATTTATTTCGTAACAAACCCTAATGGTGGCCTAGTGAACTTTTTGAGTTCACAAAAATACAGTACCTTTTCAGAATATCAACATTTTATCTTAAAAAATTGCTATTATTCTTGATCCTTGAGGATCACGTTTTCACAGAAAAATAATCATATTAATTATGCTAGAATACTATTTAGATAAACTCCTAAATCTAGTTATATGCATATAATTGGTATGTAAATTCGTCACAAAAATCAAACATTTCTCTAAACCTCTACATAATATTAACTAATGTAAATATGTTACATAATATTTCTGTAATAACATTTTACCCTGGTCCTCACTTTCCGCATATGTACACAAAAAAGCCATCTATTTTCCTAATATAGCAGTAGGTTAAGGATTAATCTAAATTTCCATGTTTTATTGTTAGGCAAATGAACAAACTAATTATATATCTATATATATCTGAGGAAAGTAAGCTAATTATATGAAATTTATAGAAAATCAAGATGTAGTTAAAAATGTCATCAGAAAAGGGATTTAAAAACTAAATCATTGGAAAGATATTAAAGGCTGCACCATCAAATTAGAAAAGCCAAAATTAACTCTAAATCTCAAATGCAAATCCCTAATAAATTTCACAAGAAATCTTTTATAGAGTAAAGGGATAAACAAAAACATTCTAGAAATTTATTCCATAATGGTCGAATCTCCGAAAAGAATTTTCAGCCATTATGGAGCTAACTTGTTCGAAAGTCTTTACTTTGAGGGAGTTAGGGGTACCTGTTTGCTCATTACCTTCAGCTTCTTAATTGCTGAGATGGTTGCCTGAGATTCTTTGTAAATTTTATCCTCATAATAGCTTATGATCTCGTCAACCGGAGCCGCAAGAGCATAAATCTTAATCGGTCTCCCTTTTCCCGGCTTCTTTTCTGAACGCACACTGACCCAGGACTGGTTACGCATTAACCTCATCGCAAGACTAACTTCGGGTTGCCTTAATCCAGTACTGATTTCAATTTCACGGGATGAAGCTTCGTTCACATTCATGAGATATGCCATAGTTGTAGCGACATTTCTTGACATCCCGAGATTCCTCAATGTTTCAATAAAAATGTGGTCGTTTTCGTCCAGCACTTTTACTTCATAGTCTTTCATGATAACCCCTTTNNCCTCAAATTATGCTTTAATAAGCATCTTATGCTTTTAAAATTACCTTTAAAGCTGACAACAATTGATAAATATCTGTATTGTATGCAGATTTATACGACACCTTTGCCATTTTGAAGAGAATAAAAAGCCTTTTTACTTTGTAAATAATTTTTCCCGTTTTCAGCCCAACAACCGATCATTAAATACAAACCTTAAAATATATCCATAAATGACTACTAGAACTTGCCTTATTATATTTGTTGGACGATCAGTATAGTTTTAGCAATTAAAACCTGTATACGTATATAATTAGAAGGTTATTCATCTCCANNATTCAAATAAAAAGCTTTGAGCTTTATAATAAAAAAGTATTATAAAGAAAATAAAGAAACTGATTCATAATTATGAAAATATATTTCTGGAGAACAACGAACTTCATTTTATTAGAATATGAATCGCATTTAATATTTAAATTGGAAGAAATAAAGATAAGTTGGACTTATTAAAAAATCTATCCTTCTTTCATATATAGTTGTTAATCAATAAAT
>PMJC01000063.1 GCA_003157235.1 Methanosarcina sp. | reverse complement strand
TGCTTTAAAAGGAATAAGTGTGGGCGATGGTATATTTGAAGCATTAAGCATGTGTCAGTGTGAAGAAGCAATAAGTAATTTGCAGTGTGGAACGGAAAAAGATGAATCTTCTGATTTATGATGTCTTAATATCTCGTTTTCTCTTTTTCATGATTTCTGTTTAGTAAATCTTTCTTTTTCAGTAAACTGTTTCCTGTTTTGTTTTCATATTATATGCTCTATATTCATCTCCTTTTCTATCCTGGAGATAAAAGTACTCGTATTCCGGATAANNAAGATCTTTTTTTTCCGGCGGTAAAAATCCCCATGTTTTGCTATCTCTGCCTCCACAAGCCTGTCCCCATTTTTAAAGTTTTTGAGCTGGGTTGCAACGATTTCCTCCAAGATTTTTCTGTCCCTGGTAGCTTGGACGAACATTCCTGGCTTGTAGTCAGGTTCTTTGACACAGGAGTAGTCAAGTCCTGCCATGGCAAGGATTATGCCGGTGTTCACATATGGCAATGCGCTCTGGATTGCATAGCCTCCTTCAAGCACCGCTATGTCAGGGGCAAGTTTTTCGTTTAATTTTGCATATCCCTGTGCAGAAAAACGCATATTTGCAAGAGGGTCTGTATAATGATTGTCCTGTCCTGCAGAATTAAGTACAATTTCTGGCTTGAAATTGTCAAGAATTGGCAGTACCAGGGAATCAAGTACATAGAGGATACCTTCATCTGGAGTTGCGGGAGGCAAAGGAATATTGATTGTTTTCCCAAGAGCCTGTGGGCCCCCGAGTTCATTTATGAAACCTGATCCAGGATAAAGTGTCCTTCCATCCTGGTGAAAAGAGATAAAAAGCACATCAGGATCGTTATAAAATATCTCCTGTGTCCCATCCCCGTGGTGAACGTCGGTATCTACGATTGCAATTCTACGGATCCCATATTTTTTTCTCAGGTATTCGACCAAAATAGCTTCGTTATTGATATTACAAAAACCCCGGTTTCCATGCACTACTGTCATTGCATGGTGACCAGGCGGGCGGACAAGGGCAAAAGCATTTTTGATCTCTCCTCCTGTCATCAGAGCGTCTGCAAGAACCAGGCAACTACCTGCAGCTATCAGGTGAGGGATTGTAGCCTGGGTCTTTATATCAGGAACGCAGATATGGACCCTGGCAATATCTCTGTAATCTGCAAGGCGAGGTTTATATTCGGCTACTTCATGAAGGTCCATAATTCCTTCTTCGAAAATCTGATCCCTGGTATAAAGGAGACGTTCTTCTCTTTCAGGGTGAGTTGGAGAAATAGCCCAATCGAAAGCAGGGAAAAAAACAATGCCTGTTTTTTCTGCTTTAGTACGGTCTGCTGGAGACAAAAATTCCTTTTCAAGCCTCTGCTTGGTTCCTTTTAGATCTATTTGAATTTTTCCTATCGCTTCAGACTTTTTTTCATGATTTTCCATCTCCTGGGTTTTTGATTTGTTTGCCTGCCTTTTCACTGTTATCCGATCTGTTTTATCCCATCTAATATCTTTTTCAGTTTCACTTTTCAATATATCCTTAATCTTTTCAAGCCCTAACGTCATTCTTTCCCCCTCCGTTTCCATTCTGGTATCAGGCCTGCCGGAATCTGCATTTCCACATCAAAAAGTCTCCCCACGGTGTTCCAACCATTGACGACGTTAAAAACTTCACTATTAACAACCTCAGCTTCGCTAGCATACTCTGAAATTCCAAATTTTTCTAAACGTTTCCGGAAAAGTTTTGCAGCAAGTACTTCAGCTTCATCTAAACTTATTTTGTTGGAATTGACGATACTTGTTACGTCAAAGCTACTAATTTCTCCCTCTTCAGCGACTGAATAAATTTTTTGCTCAGTATCTATATGAAGGTTTAAAGTAAGCGTAGGCCTTGCAACAGCTACTCCTATAGCGTTGCCCACTTCTGCATAATCAGGAATAAAAGATTTTGCACCAAGTTTTTCTGCAATTTCTTTGATAAGACTTCTTGCCCCCCCTCCTATTCCTACCACTCTTTGTGGCCTTGCTTTCTTCTCTTGCAGAACTTCCCATATACTGTAAGCAGGCTCTTGTTTCCATTCAAAGAACATATCATTGACTGCTTCAACAATCACTTGCGTTGTTTTATTTACTATAAAGGATGCGGTTTCAATTTCGGATTTCCCAAGTCTGGATGCTGTGGATGTAATTGCTTCTCTTGCTTGTTTGAGATCTCCAATCTCAATATGCCCTAGAACTCTCAGGGCATCAGTTGGAGTAGTCTGATCCCCACCCATACAGTAAGCAGGCCCTGCTCTGTCAGGGCCGATAGTTATCAAATTTGTACCGTTTTTAGAATACACTACTCTAACAACACTGTCTCCTCCAACAGCTATAGAGCGGACTGCAAAAGACTTGACATGTGTTAGGAAGCCTCCAATTTTTGCGCCTTTAGAAGCAAAAAGGGGTTTTCCTGAAAGGATCAACGCAAGGTCTGTAGTAGTTCCTCCGATGTCCACTACCACGGATGTCTCCCCCTCAGGGCTAAGGGCAAGGGCCCCGATCATGCTAGCAGCAGGGCCCGAAAAGATAGTTTCCACAGGGAACTCGATTGATTTTTCAATTGGGAGAGCTCCTCCGTCGGCTTTAAGGATATATACTGGAGC
>PMJC01000299.1 GCA_003157235.1 Methanosarcina sp. | reverse complement strand
ACAGGCTACCAAGAGATCCAGAGTTCTAAACATGTTATGAGGCTTTTTACCCTATTTTAATCCAGCTGGTGTTCTGAAACTTCCTTGTTGAGAAAATAACCAAGAACTGTTCTTATCAACACGACGGTGCCAAGAATGATCAGTTTTTCCTGCGTGGGATGCCTGGTGGTCTCCAGTACATCGGCTGCAATGAAAAACTCAAGCCCAAAGACAATTTTGTCCGTAAGCCCTTTTCTCATTTGCTGGTAACTATATGATTTCTTCAAAACTTCACACAAAATTATCTCTACAATTGCCCGAAGACCACCATATATGATAAGTAACGAGCCTGCTAAATTGAAAAGGTAAGAGAACGCATTCAAAAACAAGCCTTCTAAATTTTCTAATGTCCTTTTACCATCTCCATGAGAATTGAGTATCGAAATTCGACAAAAAATCCCCTATCTTACATATTTCCTTGGGATTTATATTCTCCCTCTGTCCTTCAAATTCGATACTATAAAACATATTCAAGTGAGTTTAATTCTAGTTATATTCAACGGTTAAAAGACTTCTTTTTTATGAAAACGCAGCTATTAAAAAGAGCTTTAAGTGAAAAAAAATATGAAGCTCAATTAAACGAATGGAAAAAAAAAACTATGAAAGGAAAATATTAATTCCGTCTCCTAGGACCTGATTATATTATCAAATTTAGATTTTAGGACTTACGCACTTTTAGTGCGAAATTAAGTGACAAGCACTGTCATTTAAATCTTCATTTTAGATAGTTGAAGGTTTAATGCAATCGATTTCACAGTTCAATAACGTAAATTCTTAGTAAAGATATTTCTGAATCAGTGAGGATATATAACGAAAAATAAAATCTACGGTAATAACCACCCTAAATTTTCAATAGAAAACCTAAGAATTAACCAATACTTTCTTCGGAGAGATCCTGTTAAAAATCAATAAGATTAAAAATACGAAACTGCTTTTATGATGATTAATTTGATATAATATTAAATTAAAATAATCAAAAGATAATTGTACTTGCAGTTTAAAGCGGGTAAATTAAAACGAGTTAGAATTATCCAGGAAATTGGACTTTTTTTCATTCAAATTTTTTCCAAAAGTTTATTGGCCTTGCTTTTACCGACAAGACTCAATGTTAAATTTGAGAACATGTTCGGGAAATAATAATAACATAATTAATATCATATTATTGTTAGAAATTAAAATATTTTATGTGGAAGTAAACTTTGTTCAGAAACTATTTTTTGCATAATTAATTAAAAATAGCCAAAGACTAGTAAATAATTGGGATGATGATAACCCCCACAATCACGTTGTTATAGCTGAAGATTGCTTTTTAAGCAGATTAGTAGAACAACTATGTGGAAGAGCATTGGTTAATCACATTAGTTAATTTATATTACTTGACTTATAACAATGTGGCAGATACAATTAAACTCCCAAACTTCTAACTTCGGATAGGCAAGGACAATCAATTGCTAAATTAATAAATTATACAATGAATTTGTTAGGGAAAAATGCCATCAAATGTATAGGAAGTTTGCTGAAAAACTGTTTTTATATAAGTATCCAAATACTTGATTAAAAAAACATAGTGTTAGCTGTTGAAGATTAATTAAGAAAATAATACTTGCTTAAAAGAACATAGCGTAGCTGTGGAAAATTAAGTAAACAATATTAATACTTGATTAAAAACATAGCTGTAGAAAAATTAGATAGGTGAAATACTCAAGGGATCTAAAAAGACAATGACAATGTTAGTAGTTGCTTTTGTTCTAGTATCATTGGCAGCTGCAGCAGTAAGCGCAGAACCTGTTTTGGTTAAAGAGAAGAAAATAGTGGCCATAGATACTGACAGTGGACAGATAAAAGCTGCAAAAGGAATGGGCATCAATAGAGAAACTGGTAATTACAAAGATGGATCTAGCGATGATCAGGCTGATATAGAGATGCCCATGAAATATCTTGAAGATGATAGCTAAACTGATAATATATATCATAGATATATGAAGCTGAAGCGACAAAGCTACAGCAGATCATTTGGATAGGGAAAGTATCATTCGGGTTTAAAAATAAATTTTTCCAAATATATTACTCAATAGATACAGGATTCACATGGCAGAGCATACTTTATATTCCTGGTGCCCTCCAACTTCTTGATTACATTATTTGAAGCTCATACTCATAAATCTCTTCCATACTCAAGAGTCAAGAAGTAGAAGAGTTACCAGTGTCTCTTTGATACAATCTCTAGCAAGTGAAATTATCTATTTTGAACAGAAAAGGAAAGTTGCAGTAATGAGAATGAATATAATGATACAATTATATAGAAGTAAAAATCGATGATATTGAATAGATTATTGAGCTAAAAAAGATTTATAGCTGACATTTTAAAAGTACAGTAAATGGCCAAACTAAGTGCTTGCGGACAAAGTACATGAGCGATATAACCGACATTCTGCAGATGTATAACGATATAGAATTTGTTTGAGTACTTATCTTATTATGGTATTAATACAGAAGGCATTTGGTCAATTTGAAAATGATTTCAAAGAAAAAAAACTTTAACTAGAGTATAGTTGAGAATCTTACTATTTATTAAATACTGAAGCTGAATTGTATGGAAAAGTCATCAGCGAAATCTCATTACAATAAGAGGAAAACTCTTAACCTTATTAACTTGACATTATTATAATTGATTCATTCTTGCAGATGTTGGAATTTATTTCAGTAGAATCCCTATCAGCTTGCTTCTGGATAAAAACTCCTAATCCGTGGGAGGATAAGTCAATTTTTAATCAATTCATGGTATGATTTAAAAAGTAGAATCTGTATTCACTAGATTTCTTAGAGAAAAAAATGATTTTACTAAATTCAAATCAAGGAGGGATCCAATTCAGTCATTCCCGATACAACAACAAGACAACGTGGATTTTGAACACAATATTTATAAGCTTCCTCAGATTGAAGAATCAAAGCAGTTATTCACAAAACATTTGAAGGGGTATTAAAACCCGCTAACATTTCTAAATTTTCTGCCTGTTGTAGCCCTAGGATTAGCCATATGTTCTGTTAATAGCTGGTGCACTGATGGATCACTGATGGATTATGGAATCATGACCATTTCATTAAGGAAATGGCTGTAACTATTAAACTAGGAATTTCTGCTTTGTTCTCTTAATCGCAAGATTTTCCTGAAGGAGTTTCAGTCACTTTTGATGGAACAAGAGTATATGTAACAAACTACGGTAGATTCACTGTTTCGGTGACTCATAAAGGCGCAAACAATGTTTCAGCCACTGTGCCTTTAGAAAGTAATCTTTATGGAATTACAGTTTCCCCTGATGGAACAAAACTGAATGAAGACAACAACATTATCTATGTAATTGACACAGAACCAACATATGATTCTTGGAAGTGTTTGTCTCAGATCAGATAACGCTTTTATATATCTGTGCTTATACCTCATATCTCGGCAGGAGCAATGTCTGCATAACTAATCAAAGGAGTTAGGGAGATGGATTAATTTGGAACAACAAATTTATACTGAGTCAAATATAAAGTTAGAAGTAGTGCAGCCACCTTGGTGGTCGGTTTTTTTGGAAGGGATTATTGCTATTCTTATAGGCATATTTCTTATATACGAGCCTATAGAAACTACCATTCTGCTAATACAAATCTTAGCCATTTTCTGGCTAGCACAAGGAATTGTTTCTGTTATAGAGGCGCTGATTTATACGAAAAAATGGATGTGGAACCTGATTTCAGGTATCTTGAGTATTATTGCAGGAGTTGTTATACTTATGTATCCCATCATCAGTCCTTTCATAGTTTTTAACCTTCTCATTCTCTTGATAGGAGTTTTAGTTCTTGTCAACGGTGCTGTGAGATTTACTTTGGCACTTAAAGGAGGAGGATTGGGTATGGGAATTCTTGGTGTGCTTACTATAATCTTGGGCTTACTTCTACTAACTAACTCTCTAGTAGGAGTCCTGGTTCTGCCATGGGTATTTGGATTTTTCCTTATTTTCGGTGGAATTGGAGCAGTTATCGGAGGAATAAAAATGAGAACCTGAAAATATTCCGGAAATTTCTTTTTTATAGGTGATAAATTATTTGCCATCCTTTGAGAAGCTCTTTAGTCTAGAAGGAACAATCGTATCCTAGAGTTGACAAATCTGTCCAGAAAAAACAGAAGGCTTTGATAAAGAAGAATTGTCTTTAACCCTTGATGAGTTAGTCAATGTATAATACACACTTTGGGATTCAACCTTTTTGGTAAAATAAATGAAGTACTATTTCAGAAGATGACATAAAAATTATTATTATTATTATCGCTCCAATTTTCCTTTCAGAAGAATAATAGTTTGAGGTTCTCGGAAATCTCACTATATCTTCTATTTTTGAAAATATTCACTCTTTCACTAAGAAATTTATACAAAGATTGAAGATTGGAATATATTTATTTCTGGAAGATATGACTTTCCTGAAAGGGCAATCATTGCCGCTAAAATCTAAAAATTATTTCTATACAGCAAACTAGCTATGAACATATATATTAAGGGGTAGCATTACGAATTTGATATCAATTCAAATTCAATTTTTTGCATACTACATATGATTAGATTCTTTAAACATGGATCCTCTATCCTCTAATTTCTTGAGATTTGCAATTTTACAGAAAAATTTACGCACTGCCAAAAGAGGCTTCCTTATCTGCTTGAGTACTGATAATCTACATGATATTAATACAGAAAGTATTTTATAATAATGAAAATGATTTATACGGAATAAAACAATAGATAATCCAAATAGAGGGAATACAACGATAATAAGTGCTACTGGCTGAGAACTGTACTGATTGCTTAAGAGCTGAAAATGACCGACTTGAATAAACGTAGAAAACAAACAGTTTGTATTGCATCACTATTCTGCCTACTTAGTTTTTTGCTATTGATACATCTCGGATATGAATACAAAAGTAGCAAGATAAACGAAATCATTTTGGAAGATGCAAAGGAAGATGCACTCCAAAAAGCCGACTATGCCATAAAAAACATTGATATGGAACTTAATTCTACTACCTCCTTTGCTGATGGGGTTGCAAAGGATCTGAGTTCTGGAAAATTGAAAAATGATTCCATACTACGAGAGCGACTTCTGGCTGGAATGAAAAACAATTCTCACATTTTTAGCATTGCCGTTGCATATTCTCCTGCTGCAAATACAGGGAAGCTTTATGCACCTCATTTCAAGAGAAACGGTTCAGAAGTCGTGTATGATCCACTCACAAATGACTACACGAAGGATAGTGAACAAACCGCATGGTACAATGATGCTCTGAAAAAAGAATCCAAAGTATGGATTTCACCTTATTTTGGAATTGCAGATCACAATTATCAGATAGATTATTCAGCTCCTTTTTATCTTGCCGAATTCGGGAATGGGGACAAAGCTGCAGGAGTAGTAAGTGTAAGGCAATTTCTTGAAGGAATAAGAGCGTATATAAATAGCCTCAATATAGGAAATACGGGTTATGGTTTCATGATCTCTGGGAAAGGGGTGATTATTTCTTATCCTATCCAAGAGTATCTTACAAAAAATATTCATGATCTTGCAAAAAAAGATCTGAATCTTGATTTCATAAATAATAACATAAAAAAGCACGATTACTTAGCGACAAATTCCCTTACAGGAAAATCCTACTGGGTATTTCAACAAAATATCCCTTCTACAGACTGGATCCTGGGGTTTGTCATCCCACAGGAAGAAACCCTGTTGAACAGAAAAACAGAGCAAACGCACTCCATTATTCTTGTAGTGTTCGCGACTTTTGGTTTTTTATTTTCTCTGTGTCTGCTTTTTGTATCCATTTACAGGTATGACAATAAAAGGCTCTGGATGCACGCGGTTATATTTTTCAGTACTTTGAATCCTGGGAATAGGCTTTATGTGGCACCTTATTATGAATAATTCACTCTTGACGGTTGGGAATGGTG
>PMJC01000133.1 GCA_003157235.1 Methanosarcina sp. | reverse complement strand
ATATGTCTCTGTAGAGAGACTGCACAGACTGAGGATTGCAGCCAAAGGACTGCGATATACACTTGAGTTCTTTGAAGACACGTTAGAAAAAGAAGCAGAAACAATGATCACAGAATTTAAAATTCTTCAGGATCATCTTGGAGATATACAAGACAATGTTGTTGCAATTGATTTGTTGGGATCTTATCTACAGACAGGAAATTGGGACCTTTCAGAAAGGCTGCAGTATTCTGGAGAAAAGAAAATTCCAGACTTCCCGAAAGGAGTAGAAGCCTACAAGACATACAGGGAAGAAGAACTCCACACACTACTCGATACTTTCCTAGAAGCCTGGATAAAAATCCAGAGCGAGGAGTTCAGACAGAAAATCGAAAGCGCAATCAAAAACCTGTATAAAGAGCCAATATTTTTATAAGGGGAAGCAGGGGCCATTTATAGTCCTCATACTAAAAATGAACACTTGATAAAATGAAGAAAATGTGGTTANNTGCTGAATTACTGACAAACATATTTGTGACATGAAGATACTTACTCATTAAGTATTTAGATGGACGAAAAAAAGAAACGACAACGAAAAAAAAATAAACTGGAAATTTATGAGGAAGAATGCTAATGAGAAAATTCTCCTGTATTAATGTTGAAGAATTGAATTGCTAGCACACTAGTAATGACGACTAAAATGGGAAGTTATATCTCTAACAAATTTCTTTTACTTTTCCATGTACACAGAGGAATGGAAAAAAATCAAAACAAAGGTACCTGGAGACCTTTGGAAAAAAGTAGAAGATTTGGGTTTTGGCAGTCTTAATAAAGCAGTTATTACCGCCTTAGAAAAGCTAGTATATGAGCCCGAATTAAAAAGTTCTGGGAAAGAACAGGAAATTAAGATACAAGAATTGAGAAATCGGCTTGAGGAGGAACAAAGGCATACTCAAGAATTACAAAGATAGCTTGAAATAAAAGTGGAAGAGACACAGAAGCAAATCAAAGACTTGGGAAAAAATATTGAGAAAGCGGAGAGGAGGGAAATATACCTTGAAGAAATTCACAATAATTACATGCTCCAGGTTCAAACTTTGATAAGCAAAAACAGATTTTAGCGCCTGGAGAAAAGAAAACTATGGTGAGGATTCTGGTAATATCTGGAAGGTCTATTTTTTAAATCGGTATTTTGAAGCATGCACTACCACTCTGCTGAAGACTAAGCGACGTCTTGGTTCATTCCTTTCTCTTTTGAGAACAAGTCTCAATGTCCATCCTCCGCATTCCACAGTGTCAGCAGTATCAGATTACAATTAGATAGTGATCAATTATAGAAAATTCTTTGATATTAGTTGCAGTAGTAATGCGTCTATCATGTTTTGTCTTGCAATCAGGATATTTCCATTCTCTATCTTTTAGTGTTAGCTCATAGTTATGATATCCACAAACATGAAAGATCTTAGATGGTGGTTCAAATTTATCTATCATAAGAATGTTTTTCCCTGCTAATTCTGATTTATATTCGAATTGTGTTACAAAACTACTCCACGCCGAATTACATATAACCTGTGCTAAATGGTGATTCTTAATATGCCTTTAACATTCAGAGTTTCAACAGCTATTGCTTGGTTCTTGCCAATAAATTTAAAAGAGAGTTTGTATTGAAGATCATTTCTCTGATTTGTTATTTTCTCATAAAGTACAGCAAGTTTTTGTTTGACTTTTTCTCTGTTTTTAGAACAGTTCTGTTTTTGACTAACTCTTTTAAGGGTACTTTAAGTCTCTTCAAAGAGTTTTTCAAGTGCTTAGGATTTTCAATTTTTCTCCAGTGGATATAACAGCAAAATTTTTTATCCCAACGTTTACATCGATAGTCGTGGATTTCGAAAACACTAGTTTAACTGAAGTTCTTTTCCATCGTCCACTAAAATGTTGATGTAGTACTTTCCTGTGCGAGACTTCGAAATAGTAGCGGTTTTAATTCCTCTTCAAATGTTTTATGAAGAACTGCTTTGATTTCTCCAATTTTAGGAAGCTTAAAAGTATCGTTTCCAAAATCTACATTGTAGTGTTGTGGTATCGGGAATAACTGAGTTAGGTTCTTTTTTGATTTGAATTTAAGAAAATCATTTTTTTCTCGAAAAAATCTATTGAATGCAGATTCTATCTGTTTAGTCATACCCTGAAATAATTAAGAATTGACTTCTCCTAACCACAGATTTTGCTTTCCTAGATTCGGGGTTAGTTTTTTAAGTCAAACATAGAAATTGATTTCCAGATTTGCTCATATGTTTTCACTTTCTGATCAAAAGCCAATTATAAACAAACCTACAACTATCAATATGTTTATTAAGTTGGTTCAATTTGCCAATTGTTGGATATAGCCTAAAAGTGAATTTTTTCAGACAAAAACCACATCCATCTACCCTTTAAGAACATACCAAAAGTCAGTACTCTTGCGATCATTCGAGAACTGAAACAAGAGACAACAATTAGGCTATGGAAAACCCAAAAAGAATATTTGAAAAATACTATTGGAAAGAGCATACACTATGGAGTGAGGGATATTTCACATATTCTATCTACAATGATAGCAAAGATGCAGTCGAAAATTGCATACTGAACCAAGGTTAAAGTTGACGCTTACATCTACTAGGCTAAAGATCCAATAATTTTATGCTTTGTCATATAACAAAATAAATAAACCCCTAACTTTGGAAATTTATATGAAATCTAAAAAGATTTTATTGTATTAAACTCACTAATTAATTGCATATTTTAAATCAATTCGAGGGGAAGAGGTATTAATAAAAATTGGAGAAAAATTTTTTATCTGAAGGAACAGAAACTCATTATAGAAAGCATGCCGGAAAATGTGTGATCGAACTGGAATTCAATAGCCTGGAACAACTTAGTAATTTTTTTGGCCCTGCAAGATTTCATGGAAATTATATGAAAAAGCTGCAATTTTCTGGATCTGACATATAAATATTGAGTTTTTTGTTCTGTGTAGTCTTCGGTTGATATGCGTTTTGTTTTTGAAGGATGATTACTCCAAGTCCCTAGAGCAAGTTCAGGTTCACTGTAGTTAAAAATTTACTAGTACCCTTTCCCTATTCTTAGCATCTATTGTAATCTGTATTTTAGATAGTTGAAGGTTTAATGCTATTGATTTACTAGTTAAACTGTATAAGTTATATATAATTCATATATTATTCATCTTTCAATTTTATTTAGTTAGCTAGCCTTTCACTGCTATCGAGGCACGATGTCTGTGTCCGGATAGCCATTCAAAACCGTCAATATAAAATTTCGATCTCATTGCCGGGTCATGATAATACGCATCTCAGCTTCCTTGTCTTCTATCNNTTGCCTGTGAACTCAAAGGGAGGCTGGTAGTCAGGTGTGACTGGTGATATATGAGCTGACCCACAGGTTAACCCGCCGGATAAACCAAATGAAAATGGACTAGTCACAGGTACATCAGCTTGGGCTACTAACTTTCCGTCTATGAAGAGTTTAGCTATTCCAGGTGAGCCTTTCCCACTAGCAATATCTGGCTTATCGGTTACCTCAAACTCGAAGCCGAGTTGATGTCGCCCTTCAGGAATAATTTCATTGGAGTCTACATGATAAAGGGCACTAGATACGTAGTTATGCACCCAGTGAAGCATTCAGTCCTTGAAATAAAATGAAAAACCGCCATCGATACCACCACGAGAGAGCAAGATTTCTTCAGCACCCCCTGCAGGGATCTCAACA
>PMJC01000296.1 GCA_003157235.1 Methanosarcina sp. | reverse complement strand
CAACTTTTGAGTTTTATAATCTTTACACTAATAATATTTTTACTTTCGTATAAATTAAGTGATAATATTTTTCTCTAATGTCATCTTCAGGTTTGCCTAAAAAACGGTTTTATTAAGATATAATGGACTCAAAAATGATGCAAAAATGTTTCCAGTCAATTGAAGGGATCAATTCAAGAATGTTTGTCTCCAGCTTACGGAGGGCGTTTTTATTCTTCTTTAAGAGCAAAGTCAATAAAAGTTTTCATGAGTAAAAATTATTATTAAGGGATTTAAAAATCCCAATAATCAAATGCATAGGAATTTATCGAAATTCTCTAAGATATTACATGGTCTTTTGTATGAAGTATATTTTAAAATTTCTTCCAAATAATTATATTATTAACTATTTAAAATATATCTGCTTTAAAATTGGATTGGTAATGTTTTGATTTTGATGCAATCGATACAATGGTGATCATATATCTTTTCGTTTGTTCTGAACCAAAATATTCTCCTTCAAAATTGATTCAGATTGTGAAAAGTATCAAATCAAAAAATGAGGATTTTGCTAAACGCCAATTTATGGCTGGTTGCTTATGAGCCTTATATAATAAATTTGTGAGATCGGAGGTTTATCAAAATTATCAAAACTCTTTAAAGAATGCTATGACATTAAAAAACCAGTTATTGATGGTAAACTGTGGAGTAATGCTATAACTTCCGATGTAATTAATAAAATGGTTGAAAATCAGGAAAATCATGTAGAAAAAGAAGCCTTTAGCGAGTGAAGATATTTGATTTTGAGTAATTCCTCTATAGCCATAGCTGTTATGATAACATACCCCTTGCAGCTTGGTGCCCAACCTCAACTTTGCTTTATGATTTATGGAACTGGTTTTGAAACTGATGAGATTAGGAAAGACTTGGAATCTATTGAAACACCATTCTTTATATTCTTTTGAACTATATTCATAGATAACGGATAGTAATTAGATATTTCCCTAATTTTCATGGCACTCGAAACATTTATATGTCTACCGTGATATTTTGGAGCTACTCTTTGATCAACAGTGCCTTGGTGGCTTAGGGGTATAGCGCGTCCTTGGTAAGGACGAGGTCGCGGGTTCAAATCCCGCCCGAGGCTTATTTCCTTAAAAGGTTCAAAGCCTACTTTCATTCATTGGGTATAATTGATAGTAAATTCATCTGAGCGCTATATATGAATTTAACTTTTTTCTTCATCTTTTTCGCATTACTCAGATAATGGAAATTTTATAACTTCGTAGAAAAGAATTCATATCACAACTCTAATGAAGACAAGCTTTTGCTAGATTTTGTTCTATTTGGCTCCCAATCATTCCAAGTTCTGTTTTTATATTCGATACACATTATTTGAGTCAACTGAAAACTATAATTTAAAATATTCTTCAGGTTTCTATGAACAGCGGGAAATGGATGATCATTTCCCATTAATTNNCAAAGTTACAAACATTCACTAAGGGGGAGCAAAATTAGGTTTGAAGGGTTTAGATACTCTCTAATTTATTGAAGAATCCGTCACTTAATTACTTATTGGCAAAAATATTCATAAGGTTATCATTCACAAGGCCGATTGCGCTGCAAGTTGCAGGCGTGCCTGCAAGTGCGTTTAACATCCCGAAATCATGTATTGTTCCCAGGTATCTGACGGTTGTTACATTAACACCGGCTTGAATCAGCTTATGAGCATACGCCTCCCCCTCGTCTCGGAGGACATCATTTTCATCAGTGATTATCAGAGCTGGTGGTTGCCACTTGAGCTGGTCAATCGAGGCATGTAGCGGGGGATGCTGTTGGCTGCGTGCGTGCTCCTTCATCGGGTAAATAATTATCCCAAAACCACTTCATCGCTTCATGGGTAAGCCAGATATCGGTTGCAAATTGCTGGTAAGACTGGGTATCAAAATTAGCATCTGTCACAGGATAAAAGAGTACCTAATAGCTAATTTTCGGGCCGCCCCGCTCCTTTGCTAGTAGTAAAACAGCTGCGGCCCTGTTCCTGCCTACGTTATCATCAGCCACAACTAGCCTTGAAGTATCCATACTGAAGTTTTTTCCGTTCTCTGCAAAATATTTTGTCGCTGCATATGCCTCTTCTATAGGTTCCGATACTTCGATTCGGGAGACGTAGTGAAATTGACAAATACAACCGCAGCTTTGTTTCCATTAGAAATTTCCCGAACCAATCGATCGTGTGTATTTTTGTCTCCAAGAACCCAGCCACCGCCATGAAAGTACATAATGAATGGCAAAATACCTTTATTTCCTTTTGGCCTGATAATTCTAATCGAGATCTGCCCTTTTGTGCCAACTGGAATATTGAGATCTTCGATATCTGCTGGGAGTTTTGCCATCTCAGTAATAGCTTGTAAATCGTCAAGAATCTTGTGTACATCTATCGGATTGAGTTTGTAGATTGGCGTTCCACCCTGCTTGTTTATCTTTTCTACAAATGTTTTTGTTGTTGGCTCGAGTAAATCAATGGTTAGATTCATGGATTATTCCTTCTAGCTTGCTTTTCAGTAAGTATAAAGGTACCTAAAAAATATATAATATCAATTAAAATCGGCATTCTACAGATGTACACAGATTTAGAATTTATTTGCTTGTTTGCTCACTATTATTTATTGAAAGTTAGATTAATTTTTGAGCTACTACCATATTGAGAAATTAAGTGACATTTTTTGTACATCTCTGAAAGTTGTATGAAATTTAGTAAATTATTAAGAGCATTTCAATAAACATCTGATTTTCACTAGTATGGAATGTAACATTTATAAGCATCTGACAAAATTTAGATGTTTACCGAAATCCTCTTAATTAAATTAATCTATAGATATTCAGTGCTATATGCTTCAGTTTGCTGTATTTCTTTTGTCAAGAAGCTTTTTCTCAATCACCACATTACTCAATTTTCACATCTACTAATTTTTCTAAAGGCTGTTGATAAGGTACTGTGACTTTAAGTACACCATTTGAATATTTAGCAATTGCTTTTTCCGGGTTCACTGGGCAACAGGTCGAATAACTGTCCAGATACTGAACTCCCTCTTTCCTAGCAGCTACATAAAAACTGTTTTCAGTAATCTTAAAAGAAATATCCTTCTTTTCGACTTCTGGAAGAACTACCTCAATTAAAAAGTTTTCGTAATTGTCGTCAGGATATGCACAGATAACCGGTGATAATCTCAAAGTGTCTGCCATTATATTACCTCAAAATATTCATATTTGATTAAAGAATCCATTAAAGTTAAATTTGCTACTTCAGCCTGCTCTTATCTCTACTTACATTCACTCTGTGGTAGATACGAGAAGTAAATGTAGCAAATTCACAATATAATCAATCATTTTAACAATTTTAAATACCCAGGTAAAAAACCTAGAAAATACAAATTTCAATATTGTTATTTTGTTGAACTTATTTGCCTTATTTCATCATTTCCTGAACCTTTCGAATGTCAGCCGTGCCCAAAACTCAGGTATTGGTTCTGCATGCATAATTTATTGCGTTCCTGTTGATTTTTCATGATGCATATTCAGCTACCCCTTTCATGTATATTCACAAACAAACTTTTATATAATTTCCTCCGACCATTGATCAAGTCTGAAAAACGAGTATATCTCACACTTTTGGGAAAATGCAGAGAAAATTTTTCGCTTACGATTTTCAACAACGTATAGACATGACCATTTCTGTTTAATGAATTACTAATTTTTTTAAGTAAGGTACTATTGGAAAAGAAATGTATCGTATCTTTTTATTATCGTTTTATTATTGGTATGGTTAGAGGATTCCGATAAACCCAATTTTTTGGCTGGTTGTTTTTAAAGTGAATCTAAACCAGGGATTTATCGAAATTCTCAACAATTATCTAATATACTCACAAATCCTACCGATCCTCCCTCACTCTTTTATCTGTTCGCTTTAAGCTACAAAGTACAATTATCTAATAAATTATTTTAAATTAATTATACAAAAAATATTTTCTGAATAAAATTTATTTTTCCATAAAATGTTTTAAAACCAACAAATAAATTCTAATAATCATGTTTTTATTATATTCGGAGATCTTCACAAATTTAACATTAAAATTTTTCCCCTTAAAAAGAAAGGTAGCTTAACTTAGATCAAATTAAGGCTCCATCCTAGATCACAGAAAACAAGCAATTGTAATGGATAGTATTATATATACGAAAATTTGGATGCAGAATAGATTCAACAAAAAATTATGCACGCTGCCTAAATTTGTCATACTATTTTTCCTTTGAGCCCATCTTTATATATTTTATTTTTTTCATACTATTGTGGGTACATACCTTAAAATTCTTCCTTCAATGCTAGCAGTCTCCTTTCTTATAATGCATTCTCTTTTATTTTCGAGTAATTGAATTATGTGACAGTAACTTTGCTCAATCTTCACCGTGCAATAAGAAACATTATTCCCATAAAAGCCACAAGAGTTAGGAACGAAACAAGAACATCTACCTGAGTATAAAGTGTAATGGATTCCTATTGATGAAAAATCGCTCCCTATAGTAAAATACCTGATCGCACTGATGAGGTGATTGAGTGGATTGACTGCTGACAGAGTTCTGAGTATAGGGGGAAAAGAGTTCACAGGGTAAAGTGCATTGCTTACGAAAAAGAAAGGCATTGTCAGCAGGGTTATTACCGCTTGCATGCCTTCTGGACTCTCCATAGTTATTGCGATCGCAACTGAAAGGAAAAGAAATCCAAGAGAAAATATCCCTATAAAAAGCATAATTCCAAACAATGAAACAAGAACTTGTAGCTGAGTATAACCTTCAAAAAATCGGACTCCTAGCAGAAGTCCGAAAACCATGATAATAGCTGACTGGATAAAAGACTTGATCATGCTTGAA
>PMJC01000238.1:8117-8389 GCA_003157235.1 Methanosarcina sp. | reverse complement strand
CTCCTACTTGCAGGGGAAGTGTTTTCAGTTTGCACTGGCTGTACCTGTGACTGCGAGCCCGAATACTGTGGGAGGCTAAGCGAATGGATCGGAAAACTAATGGAAGAAGAAGCTAGAAAATCGGAAGAAATCGATGAAATAGAATCAAATTTTGAAAATATTGACGAAGTTGAATAAAACATCTGAAAAAGTATTTAAGCATTCAGCTTACAGAAAATCAGTTAATGATATCTATTTTGAGATAATTTAATGCTTCTGATTACTAACTGATT
>PMJC01000238.1:0-8100 GCA_003157235.1 Methanosarcina sp. | reverse complement strand
CACAAAACGAATGTATTGTAGTCCACCCCAATCATTCTAGCCTTTAGAACTGAAAATTCGGATTTTTATCCTGGCAGAAGCATAGAGTTGAATTTTTATAATTCATTGGCTTGATTTACTGACAAGTCAAATAAAACTATAAAAAAGTACAATAATTTACTCTGGAGACTATTTTTATAAAATTCTCTNNCAATCATTCCGGCCTTTCGAGCCGAAGACTCGGGTTCGAATCCCGGCCGGAGCACCACACCGAATTTTTGTTATATCAATAGTAAATTTCTGAAAGTTTTTACCGATTTACAAATTTCTTCAATTTATTAATACTAAGCTTCTTTCCAGGATATCGGAATTGAATTTTTGTATTCCCTCTATTTTTATTCAAGATTCTGTTTTCAATAAAGCATTTCAGCTGCAATTAGGGGTTATAGCATCGATTTTGCTTCAAGGCAGACAGCTTTAAAATCCAGAACCTCGGTAAATCCAGATGGTTTCCAGAGACCGTGCTGTCTGGATTAGTGCACTATTAGGACTGTAGGAAGTGTGCTGATTTTTCTGTTAAATCATATGCTCAAAAAAGTTATGAGTAGGTTAAATACACTTCGGAATAAACAAAAAATATATAGTATCCAGAGATTCAACTTGGAATTTGCACCAAGTATGTGATACTACCTACCCCTTGAGGGGTATAACTTTCGTAATCATTTTAATTTTTCTGGTTGTCCCAGCAATAATATCAAAACTTAAAAGGGTTTAGATAAACCTCAATTTTCTGCTGGTTGTTTGTAAAGCCTATATATGCAATTTGTTGAAATTAGAAATTTATCGAAATTCTCCATAGAATATCTGACAATCTAAGAGAGATTTTCAAAAAACTTGGAAAAGGAATTAAAGAAAACACATCACCTAATAAACATTATTTTGTATACGATTTCGATAAACCTTTGATTTTTATAAGCCTTTTATATATCATTTATCAGCAAATGACTACATTTAAGGGTTTGTCGAAATCTTCTGCAATTAATTGCTGAATTTACTATAGTGGAAAGATGCATGTCCGTGATGACAAGTCCATTTTTCTAAGTTTTTGAAATGTTAATTTTTACTGTGAGAGTTATATTCTTCAGTTTTGCATTCCAGACAACATACTGGAATAAATGACCCAAGTTTAAATTCGATGATTTGAGAATTAATTGAGTGTCGATATCGGGACTTGTGTTCCAGAGGATAAACATTTACATATGAGCAGGTATTTTTAAAGAGCAATTTTGCTGGAATGACTTTTATATCCTCAAGTATGTTCAACAAGAGAAAGCTGCCTTACGAAGGCATTTCACCAAAAAGGCAGCAATGAGGTATTTCATGAATACTAAAATTGATCCGTGGAATTCAAGCAACATCACTGACTATTCCAAGTTATTCGAAGAATTCGGGATTTCTCCTTTTGAAAACCTGCTTCCAGAAGTTCCTTGCCCGCACAAGTACATGAGTAGGAAAGTTATCTTCGGTCACCGTGATTACGAACAAATTGTAGAAGCAATGCGTACAGGTGCTCCATTTTCGGTCATGGACGGTTTTATGCCCTCAGGAAAAGTTCACTTGGGACACAAAATGGTTATGGACCAGATAATTTGGCACCAGGAAAGGGGAGCTAGTGCTTTTGTTGGAATTGCGGACAGGGAAGCATTTTCAGTGCGTGGTTTTTCCTGGCAGAAATGTAGTGAAATAGGGGTAGAAGAATATATATTAAGTCTTATTGCTCTTGGTTTCAAGCCAGACGGACTGATTTACTTCCAGTCAGGTTGCAACAGCGTTAAGGATCTGGCATTTGAACTTGGGGTTAAGGTTAATTTTTCGGAACTAGGGGCTATTTATGGTTTTTCAGGAGAAACGAACCTCTCTCACATGTTAAGTGTAACAACCCAGGCTGCAGATATTCTTCAGCCCCAGCTCGAAGAGTTCGGAGGGACAAAACCAGTTGTAATTCCTGTCGGGCCTGACCAGGACCCTCACATTAGGCTAACTCGAGGGCTTGCAGGCAAGATGAATATGTTTAGAGTGGAAGAAAGGGAAGATGCAAAGATAGGTAGAAAATATCTGAGTATCCGTGGAAAGAGTGCATATAAAGAGGCTTTAAAGGAGCTCAATACTCGTATTCCGTGTAAAATAAAGCTATATGAAGAGCACCTGGACGTACTCGAGGTCCCTGATTTCTCATTGCTAGAGAAATTTGGTTCAGAAATTAGTCAACGAGATAGGCGAAAGTATTATTTAAATAAAATTGAAGAAGTATCTGTCTTTATTAATGAAATTAGCCCTTATACATTCATTTACTACGAAAAACATTTAGTTCAAAAACAAATATCGAAGCTTTTCAGAAGGTTGTTAAACGAAATTGTAAGCGAGGTGGCTACCGAATTTGGGGGCTATGCTTTCATTCCTCCGGCGTCTACTTACCACCTTTTCATGAGTGGTCTCCAGGGTGGTAAAATGTCTAGCAGCGTCCCAGACAGCTATATAGCTCTCACTGATGATCCCAAGGAAGGGGCAAAAAAAGTGAAGAAAGCAAAGACTGGAGGCTGTGTGACTCTCGAAGAACAGAAAAAAAAGGGTGGAAATCCTGAGGAATGCTCAGTTTTCGAACTCATGCTCTTTCATCTGCTTGAAGATGATAACGAATTGCTGGAGGTCAAACAGGAATGCATCTCAGGAACGAGGATATGCGGTTCATGCAAGCAACTTGCAGCGGAAAAGATATATGAGCTGTTAAAGGACCATTGGGAAAAACGGGAACTTGCGCGTGAACACCTCGATGAATATAATATCATATACAAAAACTAAATTTCTAATTAAATATAATGCTTGTAATCTCAAAGTTCCAATATTTTTAGACTATAAGAATGTGATCCCGAATGAGTTTTCAGGAAAACCTCACAACTAACGAGAAAAAAGTTTTGCTTGCTCTTGAGGAACTAAGGTCTACAGCACCCGAAGGCCTAGAAGAAAAATCAGGGCTTCAGGTAGATGCGGCAATGCAGGCAGCTTTAATGCTTGCGGAAAAGGGATTGGTTTCGGTTTCCGAAAAGGTGCTTGAAAGTTACTTCCTTACAAAAGAAGGAGAAGAATACACAAAAAATGGGCTTCCAGAGCGCCAGATTGTTGACACCCTAAAAGCCCCTACTTCTCTTGAAAAATTAAAAAGCTACTTTTCTCCGCAGATGGTAGGTATTGCAGTTGGATGGGTCGTAAAAAAAGGGTGGGCAAAAGTTGAAAACGGATTAATGGTGCCATCTGGAAAAGCTGAGGCTGGAAAAGATGAAGAAGTCCTTGCAGCTTTTAAAGACAAAGTACAAATTATCGGAGAACTTGTGGACAGTGAAGGAGCAGTAAAAGACCTTCTCAAGCGCAAACTTGTCACAAAGCACGAGGAAAAATTCAGGACTGTTTCCATAACTTCTATGGGAAGTGCTCTCGCAGCTCAGGGTATTATCCTTGAAGAGGAAATTGCCCAGATCACATCCGAATTACTTAAGAGTGGATCTTGGAAAGGGAAAAAATTCAAGTCCTATCGGCTTGATATGACTCCTATCCCTCTCTATGGGGCTAAGATACATCCTTATAGGCGCCTTATAGAAAAGATGCGCCAGATTTTCCTGGAAATGGGCTTCACTGAGATCAAGGGCGAAATCATTCAAAGTTCGTTCTGGAACTTCGATGCCCTTTTCCAGCCCCAGGACCACCCAGCAAGAGACATGCAGGATACTTTCCATCTGGCTAGCAACTGTCAGCTCCCAGCTGAGTATTCAGAAAAAGTAGCTGCAATGCATGAGTGTGGCGGAGATATTGATTCATGTGGGTGGGATGGTATCTGGGATAGGGATCTTGCCAGACGCAATGTTCTGAGGACCCATACAACTGCAATCACTATAAAATATCTTGCTGACAATCCAGAACCTCCGGTAAAGGCCTTCTGCATTGATAGAGCTTACCGCAGGGAAACAATTGACCCTACCCATACTCCTGAATTCGAGCAGCTTGAAGGAGTTGTTATGGATAAAGAAATGTCCTTTGCAGACTTGCTCGGGCTGCTGACAGCATTCTATCATAGGATGGGATTCGAGGATGTTCGCTTTCGTCCTGGATATTTTCCATATACCGAGCCGAGTGTGGAACCAGAGGTTTATGTAGACGGTCTCGGGTGGGTTGAACTTGGAGGCGCAGGGGTTTTCAGAAAAGAGGTTACTGAACCTTTCAGGATCAAAGAACCAGTTCTTGCCTGGGGACTAGGGGTCAGCAGACTCGCAATGCTTAAATTAGGACTTAAAGACCTGAGGCTTCTTTACCAATCCGATATTGACTGGCTCAAAAAGAGTGAAATATGCAGAATATAAATACTGATAGCCAGAAGATTTGAAATACTTCTATCTGAGTAAAGGCTGAAACCTGGCTGTTGTAGATCACAGCAGTTCTTTTCTTATTTTAACCAATCTTATTTAACGTAAAAAGGACATAATTATTCAGCCTAGCAAAAATCAGGTTAATTCTATATATTCCCCTGCAATCGTTTCAACATTTTGTAGATGCACACAGGTGTAGAATTTGGTTACACATTTGCCAATCATAATTCATTGAAAATTATTTTAATTTTTAAGCTTTTGTCATCTTGAAAAAATAGATAATATTCTTGTGTACGTCTGTGGAAAGTGTGAGGATACTTCTGATTTTTAATTTAAGGGAAAATGATAAGAGTGATAAATAGCTAACAGTTGTATAAAATAAGCCATCATATATTTTGCTCAGTTAATTTTAGTAAAGATCGCTATTACAATTTTTTGTCAGGTTGATAGTCACTAAAAAATAATTACAATCAATTAAGGAACCAATTTCAGTAGGTTTGTCTCCAGCTTACTGAAGACTTTTGTTTCTTCTTTAATAGAAAAATCATCAAAAATTTTTATGAATATAAGTTAATACAAATAAATTTAAATTCCCGAATTCTCAAATGGGTAGAGATTCTTTCAATTCTCTGAAATTTAAAAAAATTAACTCAAAAAATGTGGGCATTGAATCTTGAAAAATTGTTGTTGGTGTTTTTATCTTGATTGAATAGTTCTAGATAAGGGGTGGTATTTCAAAAAAGTGTATACAAAGAAGTTTATTGTTTTTCAACCCTGGATCTTCTTTTTAAGCTTCTTTGCTTCTTCTGCAACTCTCTTTTTTGAGTACACTTTTGCTATCAGTTCCACAGCATCAAGGTTACGCACTGCATTGTCAAGGTATCCAAAAACATCGCCCTGGTATGCGGAAATTCCGTAATTATCTTCAAGTTTTTTTATGATTTGTGACGGATCCAGTTCTTCAGTACGCAGCCGGATTATTTTTTCCGAAAATTTCTGTTCTGCGCAACCGCAGTAAGGCGAGTCCTTGCATGCACATGTTAAAAAGTCCGACGCAAAGTTCAACATGAGCTCCCTAATTTTTGTGTCAAGCTGGTCGAGGGATTCTCCATCAAAGATTATGTCAAGGGTAGCTCCCTGGAAAATCCTTGAAGGCATATTCACATGTAAGGAGCTTCCGATATGTTTTGCATACTTAAAATAAGCAGCATCGAAAAATTCCAGGTTTGTTGCAATCTTTAGAGGATCATTATCTCCAAGCACAGCATCCCTAATAAGGAAAGCTTTAGATATAGGTAGAAAATGAGCCGCAATAACTTTCCCGACTTGCGTAAGTGTAATCCGGTTTCCCTTTCTTTCTAAAAACCGGTAGCTCTGCAGGCGCAAGATCAGTTTATCCAGATCGAAGCTTCCGAACATAAGGCTGTGGATCTTTTTGAGATCCTGGATAGAGGAGGTGACCGCAACGGATGCAAGAACTTCTTCAAGTTGTTCAGCTTCTCCATATTCAACCCCTATGGACAGCATTTCTCCTTGCAGCAGCTTAATTGCGACTTCTTCTTCTGTATCTGGTTGGGAACTTGAATAAGATTTTCCTGGCACTGGTATGAGCACAACAATTCCCCTGTCATGGTAATCCGGCCTTCCTGCCCTCCCGCTCATTTGCAGGAAGTCTTGGACCGAAATCCATTCTATTCCCATTGCGAGTGTATCAAATATAACCTGGGAGGCCGGGAAATCCACACCTGCAGCGAGGGCAGCAGTTGTCACAATTACAGGGAGTTGTCCTTTTGAAAAGAGAGTTTCAACCTTGTTTCTTTCATATTGGGAAAGTCCTGCGTGATAGGGAGCTGCTTGGATTGAGAGAGCTCCTGCAAGCCGATGACAGTTTCTACGTGAATTTGTAAAGACAATCGTCTGTCCTCTGTGATTTTTAGAAGAGAACATTGAATATTCTTCTTTTGCAAGCTGGGAAATCAGCTTTGCTTTTTCATTTTCCTGGCAGAAAAGTAGGTGCCTGTCGATAGGAACTGGTCTGTGCTCATAAAGTACAAGCTGAGCTCCAAGTTTTTTTGAATAGGCTGCAGGGTTCGCAACGGTTGCGGAAAGGTAGATAAATTGAGCTGTAGGTGCCGCATAAAGTAATCTTCCAATTAGCCCGTCCAGTCTATGTCCTCTTTCCTGGTCTTCGAGCATATGGACTTCATCCACAACTACAGTTCCTATTTTACCCAAAAAATCGGCGTTTCCTAATCGAAGCATATGGTCTATGCCCTCGTAAGTTCCTATGAGTATGTCTGCATTCGGACTGGTCTGCATTTTCAAGCGCGTAGATGTTTTTATAAGGATTGCACCAATTTTTATGGAAGTAGTCAGTCCAAGTTTTAAATAGCGTTCTTTGAATTGCTCATATTTCTGATTTGCAAGAGCTACTAGGGGAACCAGATAGATCATCTTTCCTTTTTTGTCCAAAAGGTTTTGGACTCCTGCCATCTCCCCTATAAGAGTTTTCCCGGTTGCAGTTGCTGAGACTACAAATTGGTGTTTTCCTTTCAAAAGCCCGGCTTCTACAGACAGTGCCTGGACGGGTAGTAGAGTTTCTGATTTCTGGTTTAGAATATTCTTAAATTTTTTTTCTAGAGGGAGGTCCTCGACCCTCAATGTAGTAGTGGAAGGAATTGTCCTGATAGTATCATATCTGGTGAACTCGGGATCTAGCTTTTCAGGGTTCAGCATTCTTATGGTTTTATCCAGATCCTTTGTTTTAAAGAGAACTTTTTCCAGAAAAATTACTGATTTTTCTCCGTAATGTGAATCTGCTGAGCTGACTACTCGCATAAGTTCTTCTTTCGCACATTCCCAACATATGAGTTCATTATGGAACTTGATAGACTTGCTATTTGTAAAATTGAAACGTTTATTGATCCAGCAGTGTTTGCAGATTTTAACTCGGTCTGCATTGAGTTGAAAACCCTGAAGCATTTCTAGAAAATTAGCCTCATTTACAGAACTCCCTCCTTCTGCAAGCATGATCCTGTTTGCACTGCGTAAAAGCTCTACAAATTTATGTGGGGGGATGAATTCTTCTTTTTTCTTGTCGGTTAGGAGTCTTATTTTGTGAGGTCTCGGTCCTTTATGACTATTATTTACGTGGAGTTCGGCCATATAAAGTGGTTGCTTCATCCGGTCCTTTATGGCCATTATTATTATTTTCGATTTTTCAGCGTAGACTAGGACCCAGAGAGTCATCGTTTATCCTGATATCTGAATGGTATAAGTAAACTTCCTTTTGCATTTAGAAATTAGTTTTTCTCTCCCGTCTTAATTTTTCAGAAAATTTTTTTATGTTGTTAAAGGTGATATTTATAAAGGCTGTTTCAGGTATTAATTCACATGCACACTTTTTTATTTTACATTTTTTCGTGTACTGTCCTTTATTAACTTTTTTCCTGAGCACCTTATTAATAGGGAGCTGAATATAAGTGAATAATTTCTCTAAATAGAGCATAGCATATATATATATAATTTTATCTATAATTTTATATTCATCTTGCTCCATCTGTTTTAATATACTTTTTCTCCCATAAGCGCCTTATTAATAACAAAATATAGAGAATTGATAAATCTCTGATTTTCATGAGTTATCTATACTCCATTTTATATACAGCTGACAAAATTTATGTTTTTCTTGTTTCATTGCTACATA
>PMJC01000437.1 GCA_003157235.1 Methanosarcina sp. | reverse complement strand
CAATGCAATGCCTTCAACATCCCAGTTCTTTAAAAGGGCTCCTGAGACATCAATGTCGCTGCCAAGATCAAGGACCTCGACTCTTACTTCTTCTGCAATAAGGCTTTTCATGGTTTCAATTAGATTTAAAACCCGTTTATCTTCGATCCTGACAGATGCGCAAATGCTTTCGGCTATGACAAGATCGAGTTCTTTTCGCATTTCTTGGAGCCTGCGTATGACTTCCCTTGCATATCCTTCAGCTTCTAATTTTTGAGTGAGGTTTGCGTCCACATAGACAAAGCCGGCATTTGACTCGGCACTGGCTATGCCTATTGGAAGAATTTCCTTGAAGTTTGCCATTCCAGAAGTAACTATAGCAGTTGACCCATCTTCAAGGGTTAGTTCGAACTCACCGGTCTTGGAAAAGGCCTTCTTTAGGGCAAAGCCATCGATTTTTTGAAGAGCAAAGATAACTTTCCCTGAATCCTTTTTGAAAGCAGGACCTATTTTTCCAGGGTCTGGGATCACTTCAAGCCCGAGTTCATCCCACCACTCACCCACACTCATCAGAACAATTGCCTTGGAATTAGTCTGATCCATGAGGACTGAGGACAAGCTCTTGACAGCCTTTGCTGAATCCTCACTACAAGGAGACACTATTATTCTTGATATAGGCCATCTGAGTTTCCGTCCTTTCTTCTGGCGAGCATTTGATGCCGCTTCCACTATGGAGCGAGCAGTATCCATATCAGCTTCAAGACCACTGTCAAGGTAAGCTTCATTGACTTNNAGGTTCTGGTACATCTCTTCAGCCAAATAAGGCATAAAGGGAGATATCAGTTTTGTAAGAGTTATGTAAACTTCGTAAAGCACACAGTAAGCTGCAAGTTTATCTGGATCATTAGCTTCGATCCAGGTTCTTGGTCGGATAAGCTGGATATACCAGCGAGAGAGATCTTCAATAGTAAATTCCAGGATTTCACGAACTGCTTTATGCAACAAATAACCTTTCATGGCTTCATCTACTGCTTTGATAACAGATTGAACTCTTGAAAGAATCCATCTATCTTCCTCACGGAGAGCATGTTTTATGGAATCAATGCTGACCTGCAGAGGATCAAAGTTATCAAGTGCCATATATGGCAGTGGGAATCTAAAAACATTCCATAAAATATTTATTGAGCGGTGGATGGTTTCTATCTCTTCGAGGTTAAACTTCAGGTCTTCCCATGGAGCGCTTGAGGAAAGTACATAGGTACGAAGGGTATCTGCCCCGAACCTGTCGATAATATCCAGGGGCGAGATCACATTTCCATAGCTTTTTGACATCTTCTTTCCACCTGCGTCCAGGGTAAATCCATGCATAAGTACACTTTTGTAAGGAGCTTTTTCAAAGCCTATTATGCTTGCTCCAAGCTGGGAATAGAACCAACCGCGAGTTTGGTCGTGACCCTCAGTTATGAAATCAGCAGGCCACCATTCATCAAACTTCTCCCGAGTCTGAGGAAACTGGAGGGTTGCCCAGGAGGCAACAGCCGAGTCAAACCAGACATCAAATACATCTTCAATGCGCATTTTCTCTCCGCCGCACCCACAGGGAATGATGACTCTATCCACGTAAGGACGGTGAAGTTCTATATCTTCGCCTACATTTGCCTTTTCCAACAATTCAGCTTTGGTCCCTATTATCTCAAGCTTTCCGCATTTCTTGCACTTCCATATCGGGATCGGGATTCCCCAGTATCGCTGCCTGGAAATGCACCAGTCCCTAGCGCCTTCTACCCAAGTTCTGAAACGTGCTGAGCCTGCCCAGTCAGGATACCAATCTACTGCATCGATTTCCTCGAGCATTTTTTCCTTTATCTCGGTAATTTTGAGAAACCATTGTTCTGTAGCGAGATAGATGATGGGGGTCTTGCAACGCCAACAGTGCCCGTACCTATGCGTGACTGTTCCTTCTGCAAAGAGCCTGTTGCGTTCCTTTAAGTCTTTAATTACAATTGTATTTGCTTCTCTGACGTTTTTGCCCTCGTATTCCCCGGCTTCGCTTGTATAAGTACCATTTGATCCTACGGGGCAGAGAATCGGAAGGCTATATTTCACACCAAGGTTAAAGTCTTCCATACCGTGTCCTGGTGCAAGGTGCACGCAGCCTGTATTTTCGATGGTTACGAAATCCGCAAGATAAATCCCATGCTTAATCTTATTCTGGATAGGTACCAAATCCCCAACAGGGCTTTCATATTTCAGTTTTGTTAGATCCTCTCCGTCCATTGTCTCAAGTACTTCATAGTCAATATACCTGCCCTGCTTGAGGACATTTTTAATCATGTCTGTAGCTGTAATGAGTATCTCTTTCGAACCATTTTGCTTGATTGCCCTGAATTTTGAGTATTTCACATATGGGTTCACAGCTACAGCTACGTTTGCCGGAATTGTCCAGGGAGTTGTTGTCCATATAACTATGAAGGTGTCTTCACAATTTTTGATCTTGAATTTTACATAAATCGAAGGGTCTGTCTGCTCGGAATATTCAACCTCTGAATCTGCAATTGCAGTCTCACAGCGGGGGCACCAGTTGACAGTACGCTTTCCCACATCCAGTAAGTCTTTTTCGTAGGCTTTTTTGAGTGTCCACCAGGCAGCTTCGATGTAATCGTCTTTTAAGGTCATGTAAGGATCTGTCCATTGCATCCAGACACCAAGCCTTTGGAACTGTTCAGTCATTGCCTGCTTCTGGGTAATAGCAAATTCCTTGCATTTCGCAATAAAATTTTCTACCCCAAAGCTCTCTATATCCTTCTTGGATTTGAAGCCGAGCATATCTTCGACTTTGACCTCGATTGGCAGACCGTGCATATCCCAGCCAGGACGCTCAAGGATGTAGCGGTTGTTCATGGAATAATAGCGAAGAATGGAATCTTTGATGATCTTGTTCCAAGCAGTTCCAAGATGTATATGCCCAGTAGTATATGGGGGACCGTCAACAAAAAAAAACTTTCTGCCAATCTTGCGGAGCTCCCTGGTTTTTAGGTACGCATCACTGTCTTCCCAGAACTGCATTACTTTTTTTTCTATCCTACCTGCATCGTACTTGGAAATGATTTCTTTTATCATATGAGAATCTCCCGGATTGAAAATTAGATAAAGTGGAAATTCGATAAATTTAGGCTAGATCTTGCAATTGTTCTATAGCTACTGGTAATTAACTAATAAAGGTGGATTACTGAATAAATCTGCTATCTACTGCATATATTCTAAATCTCAAACAAATATCTGAATCGAAAAATATCCGTATCCAATATAAAACAAACTTTGTCCTATAGGTGATATAAACAGATCTTCCGCATAGCAATCAATTTATCCAGTAATTACTGTACATAATTTAAGCTTTGTTATAACGTGAACAGAAAAATATTTTTTTTGTTTTCTTTTCACGTCCACAATTATTGATACATTTTCAAGATACATGGTAACATTTTTAGCATATGTAAAAGTATATAAAAGGCTTTATTTATGAGGAAGTGACAAAATATTGAATTACTGAACATAGTTAATGCGAATTTTTTTCAGGCTAAAACAAGTTGTAGAATTCTGAAATAACGATGAATTTTTTGATTCCATCAGATATTAAAAAATCTCAGTCTTTTTATTCCATAGCCAACTTGCATAAAGTTCTCATTTATTTTATACGCAGTTTTGAAGGTGGTTCTAGCTCCCAACTTTTCTGAGCTGAATAATTGGAAGAATAAAGTTTTGGATCCCAGTAGTACAATCTGAATGACAACTACCTGCTACTGAAGTAACAGGGCTGGATATCTCTCTGATCAATCAAACATATTATCCGTGCGGTGGTTGACAGACACCCATGAGACTCTAAGATATATCTTATAGTCTCGTGTTCTATGTTCGATGTTTCTAGCGTCATTCAAATCGGCATTAAGTTCAAAACCACAAGCTTTACACAGGAATTTCAATCCATTTATACTATTTTTAGAGATATGATGACATCTACAACAAGTTTTAAAAGTATACATCGAATTCACATATTCTGTTATTAATCCAGAACTCTTTGCCTTTTATACTCAATGAATTGTTGTAATTGGTAAAAAGCCCAGCTATTATGGAGATATTTTTGTTTTTTCCTTAGATTGTTGTTAGTTCTATCCCTTATTCCTGTTAAGTCTTCTAAACCTATTACAGAAACATCGTTTTCAACTGCAAATTTTACGATTGCTTTGGAGATACAATGATTAACATCTGTCATTAGACGTTTCTCTTTTCCAGCTAAATGTTTTATCGTCCTCTTAGCTGACAAAATTCCCTTAGATTGTAATCTGGTTCTCATATTTTTATATGCGTTTCTTTTGTTTTTAATTTCTCCACCGGCAAAAAACTTGTATTTCTTGTCAGTAGTGGGAGCTACAGCTAAGAAATTTATACCTCATCTATACCCGTGAAAGTCCAAGCTTCTTCTATTTTCTTTGTCTGGAAGTTCTTGTGATACAGTAGGATGGAAATAATAATCACCATCTTTATGCTTCACTACTTTAGAAGCTTCAAATTTCCAAGGAGACCAAAAGAATTGCTTTGCATAAGGATAGTTACAGATTTTATAGGTTTTCTTACCATGACTAAATGTAGTTATACTCACTGAGTCTTCGGTTATAGTATAATCTCTCTTATAAGATAATGTCATAGAAGTCAGAAAGTAAGTTACTTTTGCCATTGACTCATTCCTGTTTTTTCAAGTTCTACTATTGTTTTATAGGTCCCAGCCACTTGTCTTGGAATGTTACAACTCAATTGAGACTTCAAACAGATGTTTCCTCGGAGATGAGCATAAACCATAGGTTATAATTTTCTAGCTGGAATGTTTCTTCCATTATCAAAAACTACACTAGAAACGTAGTTCATTCCATATGCATATTTTTCCAGAGTCTCTACTAAATCAAACTCAGTATCCATTATTTTCAATGGTATTGTTTTAGTAGATTCCATGACAAGCATATTCATACAAAAAAATTTATAACTTTCGTGTGAATATTATACTAAAACAGAAGTTAATAAAATTACGCATTCCTCTCACATCTAAAGAAGTTGGAATCCTGTTTAGATTCTTGAATTTTTTATTTTATATCTCAAATGCAGGATTATTACCCCTTTTTTAGAATTGTTTAATAACTCATGAACAAGGTCAAAGTTCGTAAATCCACCAAGTACATAGATCACTTCTTTCTCTTATTTTTTGACCAAAGCGAAAAGTTTTAATCTTATTGACTAGTCATTCATAAATATCTCATATGGAATCTAGCAATTTTATATGGGTTGAGTGTAATAATAGGAAGAGAATCCTAGAGGTATTATTTATGAAAAAAATGATAAAGATCATAGGAATGCTTATTGTTATAGCTGTTGTTGTCTTTTCAGCCGGCTGTGCCAGCAAGAAGACGACAGAGCCTATAACTACAACAAACAATACAAGCACTGTAACGAATGTATCAACTGAAAGTGGACATAACACCCCAGTCACAACTGAAGTTCCAACTGAAAACGTAGCTAATGAAAGCAAGGTCACTACTAACGCAACTACTACTAAATAATGATTACTCAAACCGCAATTGATTCAGCAGTTGGTTATAACTTAACTGCTGACAAAACATCTGAAGATGTAAGCGTAACTCAATAACTGAAAACTTTGCATCTGAAGATGAAGAAACCGAAGCTCCAATAAGTAATCGAATAAAGGAACCATCTCAGTAGCGTGTATATTTTTTTATGAAATTTGTTCTATAGACCTTAATCCGACATTCTGCAGATGTATACAAATGTATAATTTTTTACCTATTTGCCCACTATCATGCATTGAAAGTTAGATTAATTTTCAAGCTACTGGCATACTAAAAAAGTAAATGGCATTCTTGTGTACATCCATAGAATGTTGGATGATATTTTTTGCACAATAAATAGTTCAAGTGTCAAAGGCGATGAATAATTCTTCATTTTCGGTGCATTAAAATTTAGGTTGTATCCTTTCGTCATGATCAAATGTGGCTGCTCCCCTCACTAAAGTGAGGGGCTCTATCGGTTTTATGAATAGAGATTGTAATCTCAATCTGAGAATGTTAATAGCGACATTATGATCTCTATCCAGAACAAGA
>PMJC01000471.1 GCA_003157235.1 Methanosarcina sp. | reverse complement strand
TGACTTAACTAAGTAGTAACTTGATTAAAGTAACTTAACTGAGTAAACTTAAATGAGTAGTAACTTACTAAGTACAGAACTAAATTACATAAAATTGGACCAGATCCTGTGGATCACTAAACTACCCTTAAATACTTTTTTTACATAGATTTTTGATGGTATAGGAATGCCAGGTGTCCTCTATACCCAAATGTGGATTGAACTTGATATATTTTTTTATATGGATAATTCGAAACCAATCAATAAGCAATTTAGTCCCTTTTGTTAGAGCGCAATTGGCTTTAAAACTTGAATGCCATATAAAGGAAAAAAGCTTGAAAATAAGAAAACTAATGGGAAATTATTCAGCAGAAGTGATGTGATTGTGAACATGATTCTCAGAAGAGAAAAAGAATGTGAGAGACAATAAGAGTTTTTTGATTATTGCAGTCAATGCCTGCGGAATTCATGGTAAAATTTGGAGATCAAGGAAGATATTAAAAAGTCTCATAAATTAGAAAAAAATTTTTGTTAGCACAACTTTTGGCTCAGCATCCATTTTTATGTAGTGGATGAGAAGGACACAGAATCAATTAGATTTTGCAAAACTTTAACTACACTATCTATGTAGACGTTTTTATTCTGTACTCAGAGCAAAGTAAAAACGATTTTTCATGAAAAAAATTAATGTTTAAGAGATTTAAGCTCCCAAATACTCAAATGCATATAGGTTTATTTAAATTTTCTATATAAGATCCAATTTTATTAACAGCATTCTATCTTCATTTTTGTAAATAAATTGTAAAGCTTTTAAGATGAGAGATCTTAAAACTAGATTTACGACATTGTTGTTGAATTTCATTACATTCTATATTATGAAAGTAGAGACCACATTTGTAAGAAAATTAATTTTCATTAGTTAGTAATCATAAATACCTATTGCATCAAAATTGATACCAAACAACTGATTTTTGGTAGACTGAATATTCATGTTCCAAGTTTTATTTCTTTTTCCAAAGTTTTTTCGATTTCCTCCCCTATTTTAACATTCAATAAAAAATCATCAACAGTTGTAAGAAGAGAACCTATCTTCTTGGAATGAAATCGGACAATAACTCTCTCATCCCTAATCTCACTTTCCATGCTTATGAAATTATCCGGAGAAAGAGCTTGCAGTATTCTACCTGTAGACTTTCTTGATTCAGGATTGGGAAATTCAATTGCACCGATTATATTCATAAATATTCCTTAAATCTTTTTTAACTTAGCTATATTCCCTATTTCGCTTTACCTTTATTTTGTTTTTGGAGCTGACATCCTATTATTTTATCTATAGTACTCAAGAATTTATCTGCATTCCCAAGGGGGATTGAAGCACCAGAAGCTACACTATGTCCACCTCCGCTTCCACCGACTGCAGATGCAGCTTCCTTTATAGCAAGTGAAAGATCCAGGCCTTGTGAAACAAGTTCACGGGTGCCCCTAGCAGAGACTTTCAGTATACCTTCCGATTCGTTTATACAGATAGCAGGAAGTTCCGGATGAAGATAGCGGACAACAGTGCTTGCAAGGTTACCGGTAGAAAGTGCATCAACAGTATTGATGTACCAGATATTATCCCCTTTGCGAATTTTTTCTACATTTTCCCTAATATCAATGGCAATTTTTTTCTTATTTTCTTTTGCGAGAGAAAGTACTTCATCGACTACTCCCTTATCCTTCAGACAGATTGCCAGAGCTAATCCATAGACATTCTGTCTTCCACATGTATTGAGGAGCGATATAAAATCGTAAATATTTTTTATAAGTTCCCTGTTAAGAAGTAACACCTCTCCTATAACAGCCTCTGCAGCTTCCGGACTAGCTTTCCTGGCGAGCTTCAGTGCAACAGCATTGACAAGTCTATAGACTGCCTCCTCAGAAAGTTCTTCAATATTTCCTGAAATGTCGAGCTGCTTAAAGAATTCTTTTACTTTTTGAGGGTAACCGGTGATGTCAAGGAAAGGTTCGGTACTGTATGCAAGTACGTCTTCAAGGTCTCCGTCCCCTACTTTTAGTCCCTTTCGGATGGACACAATCCCTGCTTTTAGGGCTTCCTCAAGAATGAAAGCATTCGCCGTATTAAAAAGCTGCCTATCACTGACTGCCCCTGCAATAGCCAACCCTGCAAGATCGACATTGTCTGCACCGAGTTCCCTGGCTACCAGATAGCAGGTGCCTGAAGCAGAAATGTCCGTAGCCCCGTCAATTCCTACAATATGGGCATTAACCACTGACTCTACATGAGACTCCCCGACTGGATTGTGATGATCAAGCACTATAACGTCAGTTACAACATTAGCTATAAGTTCAGGTTGCCCGCTTCCCATATCGCAGAAGATTACAAGTTCTCCCTGTGAAATGCTTCCATTTACTTTTTCAATCAAAGATTTATCCAGCTTTTCAGATATCGAAATCTGGAAGCGGATACCTGCCCTAAGAAGGGCTTGAGCCATTATCCCGGCTGAAGTTAGCCCGTCAGCATCATTATGTGAGATTATGCGCACAAACCTGTATTTTTGAATCTTTTCAGCCGCTTTTTTTGCCAGGTTTATCAGTTTTGCAATCTCGCTCAAAACCCATCACTCTAGACATTTAATGGTGAAGTATGGATGCCGATTGAATACATGACTGTAATTGCATAAGGATGCCAGTCTATACTGGCTTAATAATATAAAACACAATTCCCTGAAAAATAGACTAGGGAAGATTTCGACAAACTCCAACATTTAGCCACATTCTTATAAATGATACATAAATAAATCGGAAAAATAAGAGGTTATCTAAACTTTCTATAACTAAAAATAGTATCATTTGAAGGAATTCTTATTTTTGCATTTTTTATATTAGATCATTGGTTGCAGATTCGAGAGAATTGATAGAAGATGTTGCAGTATGAACTCAAATTGGGTGCAGCAACCAACCCTAATAAAAGATGGCGAATGCTTCTAGCTGTTCACTCAGCTTGTCAAAACTAAAAAATTCTAGATTCTTTTTTGACCAGCGTTACTTTATTTACAAGATTTATAATTCTACTTTCAGCTTTTTGATACTTTTTTATTGTGTCAAATATCACATTTATAGCGGATCGATGAAAATTGCCACTTAACCATTATACTCTTATCATAATATCGTTTTTCAGTTTGGGATAAATCTTGAAAGTTTGTAAGAATTATTTCCTTTCAAATACTGTACTACTTCTAATGAGAGTTGCTTGGGTGGAATTCCAGGAATATGTGAACGTGAAATTTTATCACTTCCATAGCATAAAAGTACTCCTCAGTTTATGCTTAAATTTTATCACATTCCACTTTATTCTTTAGAATCCAAATCTGTAAAATCTGTGTTGGAATATAGTTTATATTTTTTGGGTATCATTATGGTTTTTGAACACCCGGTTCTGAGGGCCTATTGAGTATTTTTTTTGCCCGTAATACACGCTGTATAATAGTAATATGAGAAAATACAGTTATCAACACAAGAGCCCATCCAAGAAAACCTGAAAGAGCGCCTAAGGCCAGTATTATCATTCTTTCAGCACGCTCGGCAATTCCAA
>PMJC01000346.1 GCA_003157235.1 Methanosarcina sp. | reverse complement strand
AGCGAAAGGATTCTGAAAGGATTTTTTATGAACTTGAAAATATAGCTGAAGAAATAGATTCCATAAAAGGAATACAGAACAGGTAACAAAAGTTTTAATTGAGAATAATAAGAAACTGGATTTTTTGGGATGATAATTAAATAAAAATTTACAGAGTTATAGTATAAGTATATACATTCAACCCAGAAAACAACTGAAATTTATTTAAATATATTTAAAGTTGAGAATTACATTTCTAAGGGCTTGATATTGCTAATTTTTATCTTCAATTAATAATATTCTTCAAACGAAACTTTTAGCTCCAGATTAATATCTTTTTCTCTAGCACTAACTCGCTTGTTTTTAGACCTTAGACTCATCTGCCTCCCAATTTCTAAAGAAGGTTGATATCTTTCAGATTCGTTAGTATTATCCAGGATACAATCTGATATTTTCGGTTTTATGAATTATTCAGATAAAAAAACCCTTGATCATGACAATTGTGTTACCGGAGCAAATTTTATTATTTATCCTTTTTCCTATCTTATGATATTTATCAGGGCTTCATGGAATATGTAATTGCTTTTTTAATGGGAATACTTTTTAAGCCCCTAATACGTGCAAATATGACTTTCATAGTCTATATGTGCTCATAAAACCCTGAATAAACTCTAAAAAAGATTTCGATAACCTTCTGATTTTCAAGAGTTATTATGCTCCTGTTCAGAATTGTATTATTTTTCCAAAATTAATCAACTTTCTTAAATCAAATTTTAATTTTAGCTGAGAACCAATTTAAACAAACAGTTTCTTCTCGATCACATTTAAGCTATGGGTTTATGGTAGATTAAGAGACTCTAATCGCAGCTATTAAATATGCCATACATAAGTTAGCAAATATCTACTTTGATTCGATATATACTTCAATTACGAACTATCAGAACAAACATTATCAAAAGCCGACAGTTGATGAAAATCAGCCCACTGAAATCTACTCAGTAAATCTTAGTAATATGGGTAATGATGCTATGTTCCATAAATGAATGTTACATTTAATCGCAAATAATCTTATTAACATCATCACTTACCATTTATTATTGAATTTTTGATATTTGTTTCCAAATATTATTTGTATTAAGGCTTAACCAATTGATTTAGCTTTTCTTCTGTTAGGAGAACTCTTTGAAGGAATAAAATATTACTAATTATTTAATTAAGAATATTTTGGTTACATTGAATTATAATCCTGTGTTAACTTTATATATCCAATAGTCTAATAATTTTTTGTATGATAACTTTTAATATTTTTGTATTCATACACATAGTGGGGGTATAGCATATGCAGATGCATAAGGGGGTAGATTGGGTTTGCTTTCAGTCCTTGCACTTGATTCTAATTTGCTAATTTCAGACCCAGTTAGTGTATTATCTTCGCAATCTCAACTTATTGATAGGCTTATCAGACATGAGTTTACTGTTTTGATTCCAACTCAAAACGAGGAAGCTTCCATTGGAAGCAAAGTCTTACTAGCGGCAAATTATGCTGACCGTGTACTCATACTTGATAAAGGCTCTACCGATCGGACTGTGGAAGTAGCTGCTCTAGGAGGAGCAAGAGTTGTTCCTCTAGCAGGCGGAGAGGACGCACTGCTCCAAGTTCTTTACAAGTCATCCATTGATTCTGATATTGTAGTCCTTATTTATCCGGAATGCATGCAAGATATAGATCTTCTCTCACATGTTCTTGAACCATTAAAGCAAGGTTTTGATTTGTCTGTAGGCTCCTGGCCCTGCCGTGTCTCCTGTGAGCAAGAAACAGTGATGCTTCTTAATGGAAAAAATACTTTTAAGGAGAATATAGGTTTCTTTGCCGTAACCGCAGATTCACTGCAGAAAATAAATTTAGGCAAAGAGCATTTGTCTTTAAAATCCCTGCTATATGCAGCGAAGACCGAAAAGCTTAAAGTAAATTACCTGAGCTTCGATGTTGATCCTATATTCAGAAAGCTTGAGAACACGCGAATAGGAGTTGTCGTGCCTGCTTATAATGAAGAATTGCTCATAGGTGAGACTCTTAGAGGGATACCTGAATATGTAGATAGGATCTATGTAATTGATGATGGTAGTATAGATCGCACCGGTGAGGTTGTAAAAAAGCTCGGAGATCCAAGGATAATGTACCTTCGACATGAGTTTAACAAAGGCGTAGGTGCAGGAATAATAGATGGGTATAAACTTGCCCTGAAAGATGAGATGGATATCGTTGCTGTTATGGCCGGAGACAATCAAATGGATCCTGCTCAGCTACCCAGGTTAATTTTCCCAATAATTGAGGGAAAAGCTGATTATACGAAGGGTAACAGGCTACTATCCGATGATTTTATGATCGGAATGAGCAAATGGAGATCTTTTGGTAACATTCTTCTTAGTTTCATCACAAAAATAGGCAGTGGTTACTGGCAGGTTATGGACCCACAGAATGGATATACAGCTATTTCCAGGCAGGCCCTGGAGTTTATAGATCTGGATTCAGTTTATCCTTATTATGGTTATTGTAACGATTTGTTAATTAAGCTTAATGCCTTTGGAATGAGAGTAATGGATGTGGTAATCCCCGCTCGTTACGGCAGAGAAAAATCAAAGATCCGGTACGACAAGTATATTCAAAAAGTAGCTCCAATGATTTTCAGGGGCTTCCTATGGAGGTTAAGAATAAAATATACTGTGCTAGATTTCCATCCTTTGGTATTATTCTACTTCATTGGAATGATTTCCCTACCTGTAGGTGTTCTTTTAGGGCTATGGGGGTTTCTGCAGATGCTATTGCATAATTCCCTACCTCCCTACTACCCTCTCCTTGGATTCCTTATACTGGGTGCAGGACTTCAGATGATTCTTTTCGGAATGCTTTTTGACATGCAGACTGAAAAGAAAAGGAATGAGAGGATGGGACTTACTCGTTAAAATTCGAACGATTTTCTTCCAGAATTTTTTTTCTCAATTTGCTGTCTTAGTTTTAGATATCGTTTATTTAATCAGAGTTTTATCTCTAAGCTTTAAAATACTAATTCATAAAAAAACTTTCTTATCTCTTGATAGGTATATCTGAATATAATATACATTTACTATCTTAAATCTATATAAACTTAAATCTCTATAGTAAAATCACACATCTAAAAAACTTAAGAACTTGTGTATTATTCAACCTATAGTTCTCCTCCATATATTTGTCTAAATATGGACTAACTAATGAATGGAAATTAAGAGAATAAATAAAATAAACAGTAATTTTTCAGTTTTCTTTAAATGTTTTCTGAGGTTATTGAATTTATAGTGACTTAAGAGGATTTCGATGAACACCTAAAAATCGTCCTATGCTTATAAATGGGACATAAATGACTCGTGAAAATCAGAAGTTTATCGAAATTTTCTGTAATTATTGTCTCTATTCTCTATGCCTTAAGAGTGATCTTTCTGGAGGATGTTCAAATGAGTGCAGATAGCATGAAACACGATCATGAGATGAAAAATATGATGAACCAAGTTGATGATGCATCTAAAAAAGTAAAGGATCAA
>PMJC01000182.1:8447-8717 GCA_003157235.1 Methanosarcina sp. | reverse complement strand
TATCCTTAAAATACTCCTTTTATTTTCCAATGTCATCAAACATAGAGATTATAACACAAAGCTGTACCCAATATATTTGGATTCACTCTTTGAAGTAGTGACAAGAATTTATAGGTCTGAATGCCTTTGTAGTTACTGCATAAATTCGTTCCCCTTAAATCTTTTGAGTTAATATCTTGTTTTTAATATATCACTCATTTCCAAAAGACGTTCTTTTACTTTTTTATCCAGTGTTGCATCATAAATTTTTGATTTTGCTTCAAAGTATCC
>PMJC01000182.1:0-8394 GCA_003157235.1 Methanosarcina sp. | reverse complement strand
TTTTTGCTTCATTTTCTCGAGGTTTATCTACTTTTAGACATCCTGAATCTGAATGGATAATAGTAGAATCCTAAATCGTTTCATGTTTCATTTTCAAACCAAGGCAATCAAGCTGGCTTTGCAAACGTACCCATATTTCTTCTTCTTTGCAGTTATCAAGAATTTTCTTTCTGAAGAACCAAACTGTGGTACTGTCTGGTATGTTATCAGAAAAACCAAGAAATTTTCTGAAAGAAATTCAATCAAAAAATTGTTTCTCAAATGAAGTCGTAAATACCATGCAATTGCTGTAAAACAAGTATTTTAAACAGAATAATGCCATCAGCTTCACATCTGTCTCAGGAGGACTATTTTGTTAGAATATATGAGCTCAAAAATGATACGAAAAGATTTTCCAATCTATTAATGAATTAATTTCACAAATTTNNTATCGAAATTCTCTATAGTTTTAGTGACTTTTGTTCGAACAGATTTATGGGGATCTGTTGAAGACTAGGGAGAGTTGGCGAAAAAGATTCTTGATGATTGATTGTTACCGTATTTAAAACAATAAATTGCAATTTTCTTCATATTTTCCCTGCACTGGAGGCGAATCAAGCAATTCAGGTAATCGATAAATACTGGAACAGCAGAACGAATTTTTTTACAAAAATATAATTCAAAATGAACTTCAGGAACGTATTTTTCTACCGAAAAATTATTTGACTCGATAAAATCTCCATTATCACTGAACTTAAATATGAGTATAAATATAAAATTATATTTCCGGATAGATATAGAAAAAATGTGACAACTTTAAGATCAAAACTTCATCTTTCATTTCCATAATTGAAGAAATAGTGCTTTAAATCAAATTGAGTTGCATATGTTGAGAGATCGTCTCTTCTGAATACGTTTCCTATTTCTAGTATTTTAGATCTTAAATCATTGATTTCAGATTCAGGAAAATTGGTAGGAGATGCTACAACATGAAATAAACATTATGAACTTCTTGATGTCTATAGTTTGCTTCATCAAGTAAAGTAATTATATTAACGATACTGTATGATTCAAAAGATTCAGACAGTAAACTGGTTGTAACTCTACTAAAATGATTCTATTTTTCTTTTCCATAATTAATGACTTCACAAAATTATATGATTTTTTGATATTTTATTGATTTGATACAAATTATTTCGAGGCTGAAGATATTCGAAACTACTTTACTCTTAAAAAAGATAATATATATGGAATTCNNATATGGAATTCATATTGATTATAATAATGTTATATTATCAGGATACAACTGTCTGACTCTTGAAAAAGATAATATATATGGAATTCATATTGATTATAATAATGTTATATTATCAGGATACAACTGTCTGACTCTTGAAAAAGATAATATATATGGGATTCATATTGATTATAACAATGGTATATTACCAGGATACAACTGTCGAATTAATACGAGATAATAAACGGAGATAGCAACAAACTTTAAGCTTTCTAAGTAAATAAAGATCGGATAATCTACTTATGGATATAAAACTTCAATGACCTGTAGGAAAATGATAAAAATAGTGGGTTGATAAATATTAAAGGCGGCGGACTTTTGAGCATTCTAACCTTTTCTGAAAAAAGAAAAGATATTTTATTTCTGCTTGAGGAGAGTCCAAAAACTCTTTCAGAAATCAAAGATTATTTCGACGTAAGGTCACCTGAAATTCTACCACGCCTTAAGGAAATGGAATCTGCAAATATGATTGTCAGACAGGATGGGATGTATCGTTTAACCCCTCTAGGGAAAGTTTCAGCTGTATATTACAAGCCTTTTCTGGATACTCTTACAGCTATAGAATCTAATGAAGATTTCTGGAAAAACCATGATCTAACTGCAATTCCTGATACATTATTAAATAGAATTCAGGATCTTAAAGAGTGCAGGATCGTAAAAAATGAACATGAATACATCTACGATTCCCATAAGTCATTTATGGACAACGTCATGACTTCGACTTATTTTATGGGGTTTGCATCTATATTTCTCCCAAGCTTTCCTAAAATGTTTCTGGAGATCGCTCGTAAAAAGATCCCAGTTTATATCATTGTTACCCCAAATGTTTTCTTCAAAGTAAAAAATGAGCATAGTTATGAAATTGAAGAATTTATTGGATATAAACACACAAGTTTACATGTGTATGACAATGCGAAAGTCTCCTTCGCAGTAACGGATCTCTTCTTATCCCTGTCTCTTTTTTTCAAAAATGGAACCTTTGATCCCAGAAGTGATCTAGTAGGTTTTGATTCTTCCTCAATAAAATGGGGAGAAGATCTTTTTAAGCATTATAAAGATAACTCAATTGAAATAAAGAGCATCTAATTTTGGGATTTGTTACTATTTCGGCTTTTTTAATTGATTGCAGCCAATAAACTGTGTAATTAATGTTAAATTGTTGGGATTCCACAAAAAATTAAATCGTTTTATAACTTCTACTGAAGATCTTCTAAGAGAAGCCTGAAAAGCAGGCTGGAAAATAATATGGATTAATGTTTTTGTTATTTTTAGTTCAACAATTTTACGATGAATTGAATTATTTTTCCTAAAATATTCTGCCGAATGTAATATTTCTAACATCTCTATACCATACGCTTGCTTCGTAGACAATCTTATACCAGCATAGCACCTGTGATCATTCTCAGTCCAAGAATTGAAGCTGATTCTCCATACACAAGAAAAAATCTTTCTAGTCTCCGAGAAGGAAGCTCCTCTCCAAGTTTTGTATGTTTTTGGATACAGATCAACCCACATACGAAACTGTAGAGAATAATCAGAGGTTCGGAGGCAATAACTCTGTGGATCAGAGCGATACNNTGTTCTCCAATACTCACCGGAAGAGTTTTGATACCTGCAAAAGTGTCCCCTTTTATGTCCTTGAAATCAAAGATTGTAGAATTGACAAAGAGTTTGACTGCAAAGAAAATTAAAACTAGTACGATAGGAAAAATGTTCTCACAGTTTCTGCCTGCAAGTCCTGCAATAAAAACACCCCATGTAAAACCTACAACAAGGTTTTTAACCCCAAATCCACCCTTGAGTTTAAAAGTAAATTTCCCGATTTTGATGCCTTTACTATACAGATAACAGGTTATGAAAGGTATGAATGCGAATATAAGCATTCCCTCTTTCGCCAGTATATAGCTGCCTATTAAAAAAGTAAGCATACAGGCAGCAAGTCCGATTTCCTTTCTTGAACCCTTTAGTTCCTCACGGTTTATAACATCTTCCTCAGATCCAACAGTCCTATCAAGTGTATATACTGTGTAGACCACAAGACCTCCTGCAATGCAGGTTAGCAAACTTGACTGAATTTGAAGAAGGAGAAACGCGAGATGGATCCTGAGCGACCCTGTAAATGCAACTAACACTGAACTTTTCAAAAGTTTAAAAGTAGCGTTTTTTCCCGCATATTCAAAGGATTTAATGTTTGGCTGCCGCGATAAATTTTTACAACTTCCAATAGATGTATTTGAGTCCATAAAAAAAGTAGTAGAGAACTCCCAGATATTATTGATTCTGTACAATATTCTAAGATGTGTATTTTTTAGATCATTAGCCAAATACTATAGGAGTGAACTAAATAACAGAGAAATAATTACATAGTATATTTATGCAATTATTGTGCTTAGTAGTGGAGTAAATTCCTTAAAGCTGCAAACAGATTATTGGGTATAAAATCTCACAAAAAAGGGATCTGTGATTTTTTTTCCAAATTAACTCTACTATCTCTAGGAAGTAATTTTATTTTTATATTTCACAATAAAAGATTTATGCACATTAATTCAATTTCAAGATTTCTAAGTATGAAATTGTTTAGTTACAAGATTTTTGTTAGTGATCGAAATTGCAAATAATAAAAATATTTGCCACAGTTTTAAAAACATCTACAGTAATAATTATTGATTGAAGTTTATAAGAACTAGAGGAGGACAGGGCTTAACTCATTTTTGGAGGAAGAATTTTATTCTGCCTGTGATCTTTATATCCCCTCAGCAACTGTTATTCTCATTTTTGATAGAGAGCAAAAGCTGTTAAGAAGCAAACTTTAGAACCTGTATGGAAGCTATCTAACACGGATGGATATGAGCTGATTGTATGTTTTCAGGAGAAAGAGCACAAACACAAAAAAAGCTCATAAAATCAGGGTTTTTTTTAATTTTTTCTGATTCTTCACCAGTTTTGAAAGAACAAGGTAATTTCATACAAATTCATTAAATCATGGTAAAGATTTTAGATAATAGAAGATTTTTAGACTTTTTGAGTTCTGAAGGTCATGAATCACACGTCCTTTAATTCGGGAATGAAGTAAATTCGCATCTATTTTTATTTTAGTTTAACCACTTTAATAGCTGTTTCCTTGGAAGTGAGTTTATTTTTGNNATGGTCAGATCATCTATTACATTACGTTGGTGCCTAGGTATCGATACTATATAGAGGATTTCGATGAATCTCTAAATTTTGCCATATGCTGATAACATTATATAAGAGATTAATGAAAAATCAGAGTTTTCTCGAAACCCTCTATATTCAAAAATATCATACACCAAAGTGATTTCTCACATATCATACTCGAAACATTTAGATAGTTAGATATTTATTACAGTAGTATACAGTGAAAAAGTTGAAAATTGAAGAAATTTCAATTCCAGCATTTTCAAGTACATTATACATATTTACTAGCCATACAAAAGATAAAAAGAAATTATTTGGGGATATGATAGGAGATAATTGTATGCTTTTCTTAAAAAAATGTCCGGAATGTCACTCCGAGCTTGAAAACAATCTCTTCAAGGAATTTCAGTACTGTCCTATATGCGGGTACTGGACGAGAAAGGAAACTGCAAGACTTGAACCATTAATTATCTTGGAGTAAAAAAATTGATAAATTTTTTAATTTTCATGAGTCATTTATACATAATTTAAAGGCATATGAAAAATTTAGACATTTATTTAAATCTTTTAAAATATAAATGTTTGAATCCTCTACTAAATGCATCTGATAATGTATATTACCCTCAGAAAAAGTAATCAAAAGAGAATATGATACAACTCAGGATCTAAGTATGGAGAAAATTGGTTATATGAAGGCGCGAATCATTGACTTAATGAGATTTTTCTTCCGAAAAAAAATATATTAAATTTGATTATGAATTAATTAAACTTAAATGTAGTAAACTTTTATACTTACAAAAATTAGTATTACCCTGAATAATTTCGCTTTGAAACTCTTTTCAATTATCCATATTCTCACAACCTAAATAACCTAACCCTTATTCTAAATTTTTATTCCACTGGCAATATGTTCCAGAAAGCATTTTCTAATGATTCCGTTTCTTCAGGTTTCAAGGCTATTTGAGAATTTTGGTCTGATGTTAAGCTTCGCCACAAACTTGTATAAAAAAGAATATATCTAAAAAATGAAGCTCATTCTATTTTTTATCTGATATTTATCAATATAAGTGACTTGTTGACAGATATTTTTGGCAAAAACGGTATATAAATTTTATCATATTTTCTTTAGGTAAGATCATCAATCAGATAAAAGAAAGCTTTTATCCAAATGTCCGTGAAAAAATGTTTAGATAAGAGAATTCAGAACATAGAAATATATCATAGTGTTGTAGCTTGGTTTCAGACATGTCTGAATTTTATAAAACATCTTGATGATGAAATCGAAACTTTAGAGAGATAAATTTCCAATTATTCTTATGGAAAGCATAAAAATGAAATCGAAATTTTAATGTCTATTTTAGTTATTGGAGAAATTGATACGACGATTTTAATTGCTGAAATCGGCAATTTCGAGTATTTTTATTTATTAGATAAACTTGCTTCATAGCTTGGAATTATTCCGAATGTATACCAATCTACAGCTAAATTTTGCACCTGGATAATCACAAAGAGAGTATAAATGTTAGCAAAGTGAATTCTAACACAAATTGCTCCGGCAGCAGCAAAAAAATAGCAAATTAAAAAAATATTTTAACCGGAAGAAAAAAAATCAATTGGATATGCAAGGTTAATTATTGCTCTAGCAAGGGAAATTGCTACAATTATGTGGCATCTGATTGCAAATGAAAAGATATAAGAATATGAAACAGGGTATAATTGGAAGAAATTCAAAAGAATAAGATTATTGAGACTGATACCTATTCTGGGGACATACACATAAAAAATAGTTAATTAAGTGATTGTAATTGTGGAAAACGAGGATTGGAGCGTACGTGAAGAAGACAACCCATGTACTTCATGCAAAATTTGTTATAAAAATTTGTATAAATATGGTTATAGAGAAGCATTTATAAAGGGGATTATAAAACAGTCTTATAATAAGTATTTATAGAAAAAAAGCTAAATAAGCTTTAGAAAGTAAATGAAGGAAAAAAAGAACACTAATAGATGAATAAGAAGTAAAAGAGCCTAATATAAGCAAAGGTATTTATAGAATCTGATTACAAAATCAGGGTTAGAAGGAATTCATATTAATGAGGATTTCGATAAAAGTCATATTTTCACGAGTCATTTATATATNNATACCATTCGCACCAATAGAGCGCTTAATAAGAACTGCAGGTGCTCCTAGGGTAAGTGAAGGTGCAGGAATTGCTCTTACTGAAATTCTGGAAGATTACGGACTTGGAATTTCAAAAGAAGCGATAAAACTTGCAGAGCATGCAGGCAGAAAAACCATAAAGGCTGAAGATATCAAATTAGCAAAAGAAATGTTATAATTGAAATCAGATCCCTCTAGCAAGCTTTAGATAGCTAATCTGCATCAAGGAGCAAGATAAAAAATGGAATGCTGAAAAATAGCATTTTACTTTTTTGTCAAATTTTTACTTATGTAGTTGTGGATTCAAGCTCCACTAGGTAAGGGGTTACACATTGCAAATTTTTGAACAAGTTTCACATATGACACAAATCTCATCATTAATAATCTCCATCTTGTCAACTATCCAAATTGCAAGCTCAACAAAATCAGGATTAAAATCGTTACTTTTTATTAGCTTTGCATTTACAGAGCAAACGGGATAATAGATTTCGCACTCAACAAATTTTTTGAACTGAATTTTTTTATTTTTCTTTCCCATTAAAAGTTACCTCAAAAAAGAACATGAAATTTTCCGAATAACATATGCAAATAAATAAAAATATCATTTACATTACTCTTTTTTGAACAGTGACGTCATCGTTATTTTGGCCAAGAAGTTTGTTCTAATTTTGGTTTTCAAACCCATCTAAAAACTAATAGATGAATTGACATCTAAGACTTATATGTGACTTTTATCACGGACATTAAATTTGCATTTGAAGCAATTCTACTACTTAATGAAGTGGTAGTTTAAATTGGCAGAAACAGTAACAAGTTTTGTAGTTTAGATATCATCAAACATTTTTTTCAAGTACTGTTTATTTTAAGAGAATTTCGAAAAACACCAAATTTTTGTCATATGAATATAAATAGTATATAAATCACTCATGGAACTATGACTTTTATCGAAATCCTCTAAAGAGTACTTTTTTTGTGGAACCAGATAACAAATGCTTCTTTGGAATTAAATTATGACATCATGTTGTGTAATAACACTATTTATAAAGACAGAAATTTTTTCATTTACATATATTAGAAGTTTTTTATCACAAAATGCTTTGTAGACAAGCTATTAGCTTTTCGATGATAGTTTACTACAAATAGACTTACTGATGTTCGATAACACCAGTCCAATTGTTCAAGTGATGTAAGTACAAGTCACCTCCTTTAAACCGAGATAAAAGCGAATCTTAGGAAAGAGAAGCTCACATATTAATGCACTTGCTTTTTAAAAAAGGCAATTCAGGCACTCTGGATATTAAGTGTCTTAGATATACAAAAAATTGATTGCAGGAACACTTTATAGAAGCAACTCTTTGGGTCTTTGTTTCGAAGCGGAAGAAAAAAGCAGATTAACTCCATAGTCGCATTTCATCGGCAACAAAAGTATCAGATGTTTTCCAAAACTTGTCTAAGTATCAAGATCATCCGAACAATCTCAAGAATTCTTAGAGAACATAACTTGTTGACCATCCGAATATACTACGGGACAAATATTTTTGCGATCAGCTTGGTAGAATAGTGGCTTATTGGTCTGAATAATTACAATTGTGCGGCGAAAAGATCAACAATAATTTCCAGCATTCACTCCTTCAAACTTTCTTTCCACCATAGATAACTTCTCTATTTTTCAAAATCAAAGTAATTATCAGGAATACAGCAGCTATACACCATCCGCAGTAAACTTATAATTTATTTAACTTTTGAAATAGAATTATTTTTCAAAGTGAATATTCATGCATTAAGACACTCGTGGTTCTAC
>PMJC01000395.1 GCA_003157235.1 Methanosarcina sp. | reverse complement strand
AGGCTTGAGAAGATGGGGATTACCTTGGGGAACCTTAATGATGTTCTTGATACCGACAAACTTGTGCCAGGCAATGATATAATTTTCTCTGCAACTGCTGTTACTCCTGGCCACTTCCTTCGCGAAGTAAATCTCTTTGGTAGCGGGGATGCCAGGGTACACACTATTTCGATGGGTGCTTCAGGAACTGTCAGGTTCACGGATAGCATTTATATAAAGGACAAGCAAGAAACCCCTCTATACTTATAAACCTTTATTTGCTTATCCTTTTATTTTGATTTTGTTTTGAAAAACTGACTAAGTGGTGATCAGTTTAAATGTGGATTGTGAAAACAAGAATTAAGCTTGAAACAAAGCACTACTAGACTTAACTAAAAATTTAAGGGTTAAATGCAGAGTTAAGAGTTAAAATATGAGGATATATCTTGAAAGTTTTGGCTGTTCGGTAAGTCAGGCATCGGCTGAAGTCATGAAAGCACTTGTAAAGAAGCTTGGACACGAACTACTGGGTCTAGATACTGCAGATCAGGCAGAGGTCTATATCTGTAATTCTTGCACTGTCAAATATACAACAGAGCAAAAGATTCTCCACAAAATCCGTAACTTTGGTGAGAAAAATGTAGAGGTGATTGTCTCTGGCTGCATGCCCGAAGTTCAGCTTGAGGATGTTCTCAATGCAAATCCAGAAGCCCACATTCTAGGTTTAAATGCTGTTTATAGTCTTGGAGAGCTTCTTTTATTAATCGAGGAAAGGAAAAAACAAGGTATTTCTCGAAAAGATCACCTTGAAATCCACACCCTTAAACCCTTGGGCTTTCTGAACGTTCCACGTGAGCGCTTCAATCCCAATATCCATATTTGTCAGATTTCCCAGGGTTGTAATTTCGCTTGTTCTTATTGCGTTGTAAAATACGCACGAGGCAAACTCCACTCATTCCCATCAAATGAAATTGTTCAGGATATTAGAACTGCAGTTGCAGATGGCTGCAAGGAAATTTGGCTCACTTCCCAGGATGACAGTCAGTACGGAATGGATACGGGCTTCAAACTCCCAGAACTCTTGCGCATGATCTCTGAAATTCCTGGCGATTTTAGGATAAGAGTTGGGATGATGAATCCTCTTTCAGTTCAGCCAATTCTTGAAGACATCATAGAAGCATTTGATTCCGAAAAAATCTTTAAATTCCTCCACCTTCCGATCCAGTCAGCTTCCCACTCTGTGCTTAAAAAGATGAACCGTCTGCATCAAATGGACGCAGTGGAAATGATAATTACAAAATTTCGCTCCCGATACAGAGATCTCTCTCTCTTCACTGACATAATCGTAGGTTTTTGCAGTGAAACTGATGAAGACTTCAAAGAAACAGTTGAATGGGTAAAAAAGTACAGGCCGGAAAAAGTAAATATCTCACGTTACTCCCCTCGAAAGCACACGAAAGCTTTTTCCTTCAGAAACCTAGATTCTCGGATTTCGGTTCAACGTTCTCACTACTTGCACAAAGTATGTGAACAGATTAAGCTTGAGTTTAAACAGGGACTAATCGGTTGGACAGGCACAGCATTTGCCTCTAAATACACAGAAATGGGAGATCTTCTCACACGCACAGATTCATACCGTCCGGTTATCATAAGTTGTTCGGATCTTAGGCTCGGTCAGTGTGCCAATGTTGAAATCGTTGCGTCAAAGCCGGGTTATTTTCTCGGAAGACTTGTCAATAAATAATCCAGATTTTAATAACATTTTCTTCAACCTATATATTTTATTTTAGTCTAATACCCACCGCTTGCTTTGGGAATTGAAAAAATATGCTTTGAAACGGGTAATAGGTGTTGTTTTAAGTTTGATGCAATTGGCATTGATGGTGATCATGTACATCTTTTCATTATCGATGGGGAAAAATTTTATAGGACAAAGCGTAAAACCACAAGGTCTTTAGCTGAATGGATATAAGCGTCAACTTAGTTCCTTGTTCCAGATGTAATTTTCGGTTGCCTTTGCTAATATTTTTGATAGAAGATGCGAATTATCCATCACTCCATAATGTATGTTTTCCCAATAGCATTTTTTTGAAATACTCTTTTTTAGTTTCCATAGTCGAATTGTTATCTCTTGTTTCAGTTTTTGAATGATCGCAAGAGTGTTGATTTTTGGCTCGATCGATGAAACCTGATGAAGAGGAGCCGATTCAACCGGACTCAGAATCTCTTTTTGTGATACGGAATTTTTGGAAAATCTTGTAGGAAAAGTGCTAAAAAAAAAAATCGTTGTGTAAGGATACACATTGGGAAAAATAAATGTCGATGCTCTTAAGCAGTTCTTTGCGGAAGGTCTTAGCGATGCTGAGATCGGCAAAGTTTTTGGTGTTTGTGACTGGACAATCTCCCACCTCCGCCGCTGTCTTGGGCTATACAAGCAGAAGCAGCTGCCTAAAGAAAACAGGCGAAAAGACATTGACATTGATGAGTTAAAACAGCTCTACTGTGCGGGCATGAGAAATGCTAAGATTGGTAAAGTTATCAACATTTCTNNGACACTGGGAGATGCGTGAACTATATGACTTGGGGCTGTCAGATGGTAGAGTTGCAGAAATACTAAAAGTGAAAAAACACAGTGTCACTAATTGGCTTCAAAGCCACGAATTTTTGAACAAACAATCACTTTATGTGCAACTGAGTGATTAACTCTAAAGATTGTGTAACTTACTCAGCTGCTTACTCTGCAGGCAACTGAGCAAGTTCTATGTTAATGAAATCTGCACCAGGAAGGATTTGTTGTGCTGTTAAAAAATCTATTTACCATTCGAATGCAGCAGAATTGTATCCTATTCTCACAATGTATATGTACTTTTATCGTTGACTGTTTTAATCGCAGAAATCGTTCCATCTAGGTTCGTTACATGTATCATTGTTCCATTCGTTGTGGCTGAAACTGCTAAAGGATGGTTTCCTACCGTCACCGTGGCTACATTTGTGTTTGTTCCTGTATCAATTACAGAGACAGTATTGTCGTCGCTGTTCGCTACAGATATCTTTTTTCCATTCGGTATGACTGCAACTCCACTAGGAGCAATTCCTACGTTCACCGTGGCTGTAACACTTTTTGTTGCATTGTTAATTATAGAAACGGTGTTGTTTTCCACATTTGTCACATATATTTTTGTTCCATCCGGGGTGACTTTAACTCCCCATGGATAGGCTCCAACAAGTACCGTGGCTCTACGACTGTATTTGTTCCTGTGTCAATTACAGAGACATCTACAGGGTTGTCGGCGGAGTTCCCAGCTATTGAGCTAATAAAGTCCGTAAATACATCCAGTTATTTCAAAGACCAGGTTGTCAACTACACATATCTTATCACTAACATAGAAAATGTTACTCTGTCAAATATTGATATCACAGATAATATAACCAGCATAAATAGTGGTAGTCTGAACCCCACTGGTCCTCTTGGACCTGGTGCTCAAGCTTTTGGATCCATTCTCTACACAATCACACAGAATGATTATAATAATGGTTCTGTGACCAATTTAGGGAATGCAACTGGTGTATTCAATGGTCTAACTGTGTTTGACAACGATACTAAAACAATAACAGCATCAGGCCAGAATAAAGCTCTGACAATAACAAAGACACTAAATCCATTAACTTATACTGACGAACAGAGTGTCACCTACATGTACCTTATCACTAACACAGGTAATGTGACTCTTTCCAATATTGGTGTTGTCGATAACTTAGCTGGAACAATCAGTAATCTGAACGTTACTACTCTTAGACCTGGTCAGTAAGCAATAGGAACAGGTAGCTACGTCACAACACAGAGCGACTATGATAATTGTTCTGTTACCAATACAGCAACTGTCTACAATGGTAGCACATCATTAAACCAGACTCAAGCAACAATAACAGCAATCAATAAGAATCCAGCTCTGACAATAACAAAGGTAGCATCTCCATCCAGTTATGATCATACAGGGGAGCTTATCACATACACCTATACTGTAACTAACACAGGAAATGTGGATATTCCAGAACCTATAACTGTTCATGATAACAAGATACTTGGTGGACAAATTACGGTTGGTACCAGTGGCAGTGTGCTTGCAGTAGGTCAAAGTGTTACAGGTACGGCTACCTACACAATAACACAGGCAGACCTTAATAATGGTGCTGTGACTAATTCAGCATTTGCAACAGGTCCAAATAACATAGTAATTTCAAACAATACTAGTGTAACAGTATTAGCTATACAGAAACCAGATCTGAAAATAGATAAAGATGTAGATCCAAAAACTTATTTCACAGTAGGAGATCTTATCGACTACTCATTTACTGTAACAAACAAAGGGAATGTGGATATTGCAGGATCGATAACTGTTACAGATAGCATGTTTGGATCATCACAAATCAGTTCCCATGGGCTTGCCCCTGGTCAAAGTGTTACGAGAGGAAAGAGCTACTTAATAACACCGCAAGATATTGAGAATGGTTTTGTGCTTAATTCAGCGTTTGCTACAGGTTCATGTAATGACAAAAAAATAACTTCAAACTCCGATAAGGCAATAGCTAAATTTTTTGGACCTACCTCGAATCTATAAAAGAATAGAAAAGAACGTTAAGTTATGAAGATGAGATTAAGGAGGTTAAAAAAGATTACAAAAATATCTATATAATATATATCTCTAACACAGAATTTTAGACTAGTTTAGAATAGAGATATTTATTATATAGACTATATTTTATTTTTTAAGGAAAACTTTGGTAGCATGCATAATTTTGCCAGTTTATGGAAAGTTCTGTAAATTTTGATTAACTCTTTACACTTTTTTTTGCCACAAAAAAATAGAACTTATCGTTTTTACCAATTTACAGTTTTTGTGATAAAATCTCTGAATTTCCTCAGTTCCATAATAAATAAAAAAAATGGCTGATTTATGACTCATGGAGCTTATGGGATTCATAGAGCATCTGAAGCTCATGGAATATTTGTGACGAATCAGCTTAGACCACAATCAATAAATCAAAAAATCAGAAAAAAAATAATGTAAAGTACTCTAAACAGAACTAAAACATGAATAAACTGAATCAGTAACTCAATTTTTCAATACCACAATCTCACTCAATAAATTTCTGTCAAATATTTTCCGTCATTTTACTTTCAATAAAAGATAATTTCTTAATATGTTTTGCAATGGTGTTTAAGTTTTCATATGTGGATACCAGTGGAATAATAATTTCTCATCCCATAAAGTTGCTGCCATGGACCGTGATCTCGGGACTAGGTATATTTCATTCTATTTAGTTCATGTTCTTACTATGTTCTATATGTGTGGAAATATATGCCATTTCATGTTCAATTAATATATCATGATCCATAAATGCACTATGGCATAGATCCCAAAGTAAAATTTCTTAGTGTAGTTATGTGTCTAAAAATGAAAAATTGTCAAGAAGCTCTTCGATAAATGATGTCCTTCTCTACAACTTATAAGATTTATTTTTTTGATACATCATTGATGCTCATAAGGCCTCAGTTATTCACTGATGTTGTCACTGTCAAGGATTGAGATTCCATA
>PMJC01000132.1 GCA_003157235.1 Methanosarcina sp. | reverse complement strand
AATAGCCAGTTATAATTAACTTGACTTCATTTTTTGCAAGTACCTCGTAAAGATCTCCTAACCTTGAAGTGGGTTTTCCATCCTTTTCAGCCATGAATTCATGTGTTGCAGACCTCACAAAGCGATTAGGAAGATCCAGGTTGCAGACTGTGATCGGATCAAAAATCATGAGAAAAATAAGAAAAGATGGGATAAATAATTATCTTTCATTTCCTGAAAAAGAGAACTTTTTCGGGTGCAAAATTCTCTCATATACGAAAAAGAAAAGGAGAGTTAGGTTAGAAAACTTCATCTCCTACTCAAATAGATAATTATAATTGTTATTTATTTTGATATGTAATTTTTCTGGATAACTTCGACTCATGGAGTAATTTATCTGTGCTTTCTGTTCTAAGGCAAATTAATTATTTATCTTTTTTCAAACATACCTTCATATTCCTTTGCATAACATTTCGGAGCTGAGAAATCAAGCTCAGTAGAACTAAATTTGATACAGGTATTTGATCCAAAAAATATATAATTTGTGATATTGGTTTTTAATCATTGGCTTGATGTGCTGTTTTCTGGGAGGTTTCTGAGTTGGTTATTGTCAATAGCCAGATAGCTACAATGACATAATAGTTCGCTACATTAGAATCATATATTTCAATCAAGTTATCGCCGTTGCTTATTTCGCCATCCATCACGAGGTTGGTAAATCTGAAAAACACTAATGGATCATTATTTTTAGAGTTTTATACAACGAATTTGTGGTGTATTCCCTGTCCATTCCCTCACTCCATTCGGCTTGAAATGATTTCAGAACTTTCTTTTACAGGTACGAAAAACTTATCACTAGCTGTTCTTTCCTTGCTTGAACAAACTCAATTGACCTTTTTACTTAATAGTTCCAAGGGAGAGACGAATATCACCTAAATTTGACAGATTCTCCAATGCTAGCATTAAGCTCTTCTGGCAGTAGTATCCAATCACCGGAATTATTTGATTATCCCCAGCTATCTCCTTTCTCATCCTGCTTCGTGATCTAATACTCTTTTTCCTCAATTCTTTAGTAAAAAGGGTAAGGGATCACCTTTTACTCTCATCAGAAGAACTAGTGTATGTTCGAGCTATTATTTCAGTCAAGTATCCCAGCTTTCTGTAGGATGGTAATTTCCCAGATCACTTTTAATTAACGGACTAATTTATTTATAAATCTACCATTGTACTATTAAAAAGAACTAATACACTCAAACCATTGTATTTACAAAATGAGATCTCACGTAGTTTTTTCTGTATGAAATATCGCAATTTTTATAGACAATGAAATTGTCAATTATCTGAGATATATGTGCTTTGAAATTGTAAAAATGTAATGTTTCAATTTTGATGCAATGGTTATTGATGATTCACATGTACATTTTTTCGTTGGAGCTGGGAAAAAATATTTTCTTTCAAAAATGGTACAGATTATAAAAAATACCACAGCAAAATAAATCTTTAAAGAATACTCTGAGATTTAAAAAATAGCTTTTGGGTTGTGAATTTTGAGTGATGGAGGTTACATTGGAACTGGGATGATGGTACAAATTCCTATGTACAATAAAAAACATGTTGAATCAAAAAACAGGATAAAAAAGAATAATAAAAGCAAATTGAAATATAGGATTTTGGATCATTTATCTATATCCATAGCAATGGCGATATAACCTCTTGCTGCATGGGGTGAACCACAGTAACTTCGATTATCAAGAAGCATTTACAACAGAAGCAGCTCTAACGAGTAGACACTGATGGAAGGTATAAAGTAACTGGGAGAACTCCATTCATTACTGAACAGGGAAATAGATTTCAAACCAGATGGTTTATAGGTGTATCTGAATGAAGATAAATATGGATATCAGATTTTCAGCTGTCTGGAAAGATGGAACATATCCTACTTTTTGATAAAAAAGAAACTCCTTTTAAAAACTAACAAAAAATAACAGGAAAGCATTTATTGAATGGAGTTCTAATCAGAAATTTTATCCTGAAAAGGAGGATCAAATATTTTTGGAAAAAATTTAACTATCCTCCTAGCTATGTTTATTATCAATATTAGCCATTTTTCACAGGACATATCCTCAAAACAGGAATTTTTCCGGCGCAAGTGACTGATAAAACAGATTAATCAATGGTTCTTTTGCTCAAAATGTAAAGAATCATGTCTGACTTCAACTTGCTTTCTCTTGAAAGCTTTTCAGCAATGACCTCATTTGTGAAGCGATCAGCTTTTAATTCCTGAATCTTTTCCAACACACTCTGAGAAACATTGTAATATTCGTTTATATCTTTTCGATGTCCCCATACATCCCCTTCCAGAAGATTTATCTTCTGCATTTCCAGAAACATTTCAATTGACTTCGAAACAGTCCTTTTGTAGGATTTTGGAAGCTGTATTGCTTCAATTTTCGGACATGTTTCAGCAAGCATAAATACATCTTTGTTAGATGGTCTGAAAGCAAGATGGATAACCTTCTCGTTCGGATTCAGGGTAGGAATTTCCTCCCGTGAACTAACTATTCTGATTTTCATATTGATCCCCACTCTTCATTTTAAGAATTAAGTATTTATTTGTTCAAAATTTAAATCTTTATTTATTTAAATATCAAATTTTGTTTACGCATTTACAATTTATATACATATCGGTTAGCTAAAATATTATTTAGAGGGTCTGTACCCAAAACGGGTTCTAATAGAATCAGCATGTGCCTTTAATCCTTCTTCCTCAGCTAATGCGATTATAGTTTCTTTTAAACTTTCAAGGCCAATTTTGCTTATTTTTTGAATACTTGAATATTTCATAAAGTGATTTATATTCAGGCCAGAATAAATTTTTGCATATCCAGCCGTAGGAAGTACATGATTAGTACCAGACGCGTAATCCCCAACAGCAACAGGAGAATAATTTCCTATAAAAATAGACCCTGCATTTTTAATCCTGTCAAGTACAAAATCTGAGTTTGATACCATGATTTCGAGGTGCTCTGGAGCAAATTTATTGCTGAAGTCTATACATTGTTCCAGGGAATCTGCAGTAAGAATTGCAGCATTCTCAAGAGATGCCTTAACAATGCCTTTTCTTTCAGTTTGTTCAGACTGGACAAACACTTCTCTTTTAATATCTTCTGCAAGAGTTTCGGAGATTGTAACAAGTATCGAGATTGCACTTGGATCATGTTCCGCCTGAGCTATAATATCTGAAGCAACCATAATAGCATCTGCCGACTCATCTGCAATGATTAGCACTTCACTGGGACCTGCAGGGAAGTCGATTTCAGCAACGTCTCTAATCTGCATTTTTGCAGATGTGACAAAGACATTCCCAGGCCCTACTATTTTATTTACCTTTGGGATAGTTTCAGTTCCATAAGCCATGGCTCCAACGGCTTGGGCACCACCGAGCTTAAATACAGTATCTGCTCCTGCAACCTTTGCAGCACTAAGCGTTAGGGGGTGCACAGAACCATCAGCTATGGGAGGAGTGCATACTATAACCTTTTCAACTCCTGCAACTTTGGCTGGGATCACCGTCATTAGAACTGTTGACGGATAGAAAGCCCGGCCTCCTGGAGAATAAACGCCTACACTTTCTAGAGGCGTTGCCTTCTGGCCTAACACAATCCCTGGTTTAAGTTCCATGAACCAGATAACCTCTGGAAGCTGAGCTTCGTGGAAAGCTCGGATATTCTCAGCCGCTGATTTAAGGTGATTCAGGAGTTTCGGATCAATACATGAAAGAGCCTTCTCAAACTCTTCGTCACTTACTTCAAAATTTGC
>PMJC01000226.1 GCA_003157235.1 Methanosarcina sp. | reverse complement strand
GTAGTTATGTGTCTGGCAGTGAAATTGTCACTGAGCTCTCCGACAGATTGTTTACCAGGCTGCAGGCATCTCTTTCCTGCAGCTTATAGGATCTACTTTTGTTGGTAAATCGTTGATGTTCATAAGATCTCAGTTATTCACTGCTGTTGTCATGGGCAAGGATTAAGATCCCAGATCTCTAGGATATACCTGCGAGATCAGAGAACGGCATGGTTTTAAGGATCAACAATGACAGTAATCTTTTTAGATAAAACATTTCTATTTTCCAGATTTTACATTCAATTTTGATAATAAAATGTCATGTTCTTGTGGTAATTTTCCTTGCCGGGACAATAATTGCTTTTGAATGTTCAATTGATTTCTTCTTCCAATTTAAAAACTCTTTTAGCTTGCTATTTTTTCTTGCTGCTGCATGAGCAATTTGTGTTAGAATCCATTTGCGTTATTTTATCCTCTTTTTGTGATTCTATGGTTGATAATTTATCTATATATTGGTATACATTCGGAGATATTACAAGCCAAAAAGCAAGCTTATTCCTGGAGAATAATCTTTCGAATTACCGATATCAGCAGTTAGAGTTACTACATCAATTTCTTCAACACCATGAACAGACATTAAAATTTTAATTTACGTTCTTTTTATGCAAACAGAAGAGCCCTTTTTTAATTATATCTCGTTCTTTAGGGAAATAAGTTTCTTTTATAAATGTTATGCTTTCGCAATAATAATCAAGCCCTCTAATAATAACCACCGGAATTCCGCCTGCTCCCTCACCCATCAGAAGGTTTGCAGCACCTGCAAGTTCATCTGCAACTGCCTCTTCTGTGATTTCAAGGGTTTTACCGAACAGGTCTTTTTCTCCAACCCAGCTTATTATAGGTTTTATTTTATAAATTCCGATGGCTACACCAGTTTGTCCAATCTTAAAAGCTCTACCGTTTGTGTCAGTGACGATGACACTTAATCTTTTGCCACTCCGCCTTTCAAGTCCATTTCCTATCTTTGAGGCACTTAAATCCGGATTTTTTGGAGGGTAAAGCAAAAATCCATTTTCGATGTTAGATTCATCAATTCCTGCATTTACACAGGTATGTCCTGTAAGAGTTGTTACAAGTATGAAAGGTATTTCTACAAGGATTTCTCTGCTTCGGGTCAATATAGCCTGGATAAATCTCGCATCTTTCCCGTTTCTAGCTGAAATATCAAGTGCTTTTTCTCCTGGCTTGATATCTTCAAGCCTGAAGGTATCACCTTCAGCTTTAGCAACAATTGTNNGGGCAGATCGTCTCCATTATGTATAAGGGGGATGTTTTCTATGGCTATGGCTTCGAATTTCAAATGTCTTCCTCATAAATCTTTGAACTCGCAATGTAGAGTAATATTATTTTGATTTTTTCAAACGTGGAAAAAAATAGCTCCTTGCAAAAAAAATTACAGAAATAAAGGCAGTAACCATAAATAAGACCACCGATATAATGGACCTTGTGGCGATGATGAAAGTTACCCCAACTGAGCAAAAGATGATGAGGACAATTTTCTGATGCCGCCTTTTATATCATTTATTCACTTTGCTATGTTTCCTTCTTTCCTTATTTTTCCGATACTTTTTTCTTTTCCTGGGGCATTTAAGAATTTCTATTCAATCTTTAAACCAAATCTCTTTAGGGGTGTTAATTACGAGCCAGTATGATATGAATGAAATTCTACAAAAAATAAAGAATAAGAGCCCTTTTGAGTTAAAAGACAATGAAAGAAGCAGGTCCTCGAGTTTGAGGGTTATCATCAGTAAACTGTACTACTCCCTAGACTATGAAAACGAGCCTCAGGTTTCAAGGGAAAAAGTGACTCAACTTCTTCTTTACCATGGGCAGTTTAGCCTGGAAGAGATCGAGGAGGTATTTCAATCATCTGCAAAAGAAACTGCTTCTTATTCAATTGAATTTCTAAAACAGCATCCTGAAGTTGCAAAGGCCGAAGCCCTGAAAAGTAAAGAGTTTCCGGATGAAACAGAATGGGAAGGAGTTGAAAAACCCATGGAAATAAAATACATTTTTCCCCACTATCGATGAGTGTCCATATGAGAGGGCTCAACTTAATAGAATGGTCAAAAAAGCTCAAAATATTGTTTATGTGAATAAATTTGGGACTATTCATTTGGGTAAAATAGCATATTAACAATATCCTCTAATACCTAAAATCTTTCATTCACTTTTAACTATTCCTTTTACCTCTCTATATTCTACAAATATCTCAATCTTGAACTTTTTCTCATCCATAGCTTTAGTTAAATATGTATACGTTGAAATTTTTAAAGGGTACTTCTTTGAGTTTAATGCAATGGTAATAATGGTGATAATGTACATTTTTATGTTGTTGCTGAACCAAAAAATTCTCCTTCAAACTTGATGTGGATTACAAAAAATATAAGAGCAAGAAAAATTTTTAAAAAATATTATGAAATCTTAAAAACAATTAACAAAGGCTAAATTTTGAAGAGATAGATGTTACATTTTGATACTGTGAATGATTGTACCATTTCCTATATAATTTAAAATGCTGTTGAAAATCAGGGGAACAATAAAGTAAAAAAATTATATAAGTAAATGAAAATATTTGATTTGGAATAATTCCTTTATTTCCAAAGCCGGAGGCAAATAGATTCAATTACTTATGGTAGGTTACGAAACAGAGACTTGATTTTAATTCTCTTTACTAATCTCCTTAATTTCAGGTGAATTCTGTTTTTTTTCTTTTTTTTTCTTTTCCAGTTTTCATCAGCCTTATTTGATACGGAATATTTTATGCCTGCAAGAGCAATAAGAACTGCAATAATGGTCGAGTATACAAAATATTGAAGTGCTAGAGATGTCTCATTAGTGCCGCCTGTTGAAAGTGAAAATGCTGCTAAAATATACGTGGTTGCACCCCAAAAAAGTAACCCAGTTGCGATGATAAAGAGAGAGATTGAAACATTCTTATATATCGGTTTACCCTCCATCCTTAGATCGAATATTTTCCCTAGGTCCGCAAGTATCAGGGCTCCTGCATACCACCAGACAGAGGCATGGGCGAAAACTGAGACAAGAGTAAGGGTTCCATGGTACCATACTCCTTCTCTCGAATAAAGTTTCCATACTTCCATGGCACCATATGAAGTTGCTACAAGACTGGTAAGTATGGCAGCCATATAGCTTATAAAAACCATTTTTTGTTCTAGAAAAGCATCCATCAACCTTTCTTCTTCAAGGGCAACAATATCATCCAGTCCAAATCCCCTATACAACATGTAAAGCCCGACAGCTGCAAGAATTCCTACAATTGCACCTTCGGGATAATGAGCAAGCAGAAATATGGAATAAATAAGAAAAGCAAGCCCTAAAGGCACAAAAAAAGTCTGGGATATTTTCGGGTTGCTGAAGGCATGTTTCAGGATATAATAAGTACTTTCTAGGTTTTCGCTTTGCATTACCACAATTCTTTTGACAGAATCGATTTTCATGCGGGATTGGACTATAGGAACTAGGGTTTCATCTTCTGCTCCATCCGAGACAAAGATCGATCTCTGCACTTCATTAGTCTGGAGGAAGTTTTCGAGCTGTTCCGCTATTTTCTGGTCTGAAATAACTCCTACATTTTTGTCTCCTGCTAAAGAGATTATCTCCACGTCAGCTCCCTTTGCTCGCAATTCATCAAGTATCCGGATTCCGCCGAAAATTGTATTGGTATCCGAGTCCTCCGGATCTGCGATCCCAAGTGCGACAGCAGCTTGAATGTTTGCTTCCCTTCCTATTATAGGGGTTTTTAAATTTGCTTTTTCTCCAAGGTCATTATCTCGGTCTATGCATATAATTAGGGTCTGCATGGCTCCTCTATAACTCTAAAAGCTTACTCAATGCAGAGAATTGATTTTTCCTGAATACTATCTTTGAGCTTGGCATTTATTAGCTTCTGATCGGAGTTTTCGGTAGACTTTTGTAATCAGTTAAGTGTTCTTATTTTTACAACAATAGTATCTTCATTAATACTTTATAAGCTTGTATTGTGATGAAATCACTTTTGTAACCATTTCTCATTTTCAAATTCAATTTTAGCTTTAGTGAATATGGGTTATCATATAATATATCATTTTTATTATATATTATAAATTATTTATGTATACTCCTATGCATTTGAGTATTGGAGAGTTTAAATCTCTGAACAATAATTTCTACTTACTAAAATTCTTGCTTTTATGTTCTAAAAAATACTAAAGTTTCCAGTCGATGGAGATTAATTTGGTGAAATTGATTCTTTTAATTGACTGAAGATCTTTTTGTATAATTTTTGAGTCCATCTATTTTAACAGAACTGTTCTCTAATGGACAGGATGTTGAAGTAATAATGGTGTTTATAATATTTGTTTTATAGAAAGAGCATCTCCTATTGATGAATTATATATTAAGAAACAAGAGGATCAGCTCAAAAAAAGCCTAATTGGAATTATTTTATTAAGTAAT
>PMJC01000099.1 GCA_003157235.1 Methanosarcina sp. | reverse complement strand
TTGTCAATGTTTTGTAGACCTGTTTGTCTCTTTGCAAAAGAGCTCTCTTGAAATATGACCCAGAAAATTTGAATTAAAAATTACATTACCATATAAAGGTAGCAAACCTGTTGTCTTTGTTTCCTGCCCTTCTAGTTGGAATATATTGCATATTCGGTAAGAAGATTCGATTAAAATCTTCAGATAATTTCAACAAACCCCATTCATTTGAATATTGGAGAATTTAAATCTCTTGACAATAATTTTTACTCATGAAAACTCTTAATGATTTTGCTTTTAAAAGAAAATATAAATGTCTTCAGTCAGTTGGAGACAAACTTACTGAAATTGATTCGTTAATTGATTGAAATCTTATCATATTATTTTGAGTCCATATATTGTAACAAAATCGTTTTCTGAGGCCGACGTGAAGCTGATGTATCATTCTGTTTAAATTACTTTTTTCCATAGCAATTGCATAGTCTTTCAGACTTTAAACCTGAGAAACAATGTGGTGATCGAATTATAGGTTATAAGAAAGAAAACCACACATATTAAGGATCTAATCACAAAAAGTATGGAAAAATTTAGCTCTGAAGTTTACAGTAAATTTCCTGCACTGATAATAAAGTGCATCTATTAAAAAAAAATATTTTCCATAATTATAGAAACACATCCTCTACTTATGAATAAAGCCCTAGCTACTTGTGATGTTTTATAATTCCATAATATTTTGTTTTAATTAATTATATACCCAATAAAAAATAAAAAAATATATAGGTTCAAACTGGAGATTAAATACCAATTCCAAATTTAAAAGTTAAACACCTTACCTAGCGGTATAATCTCCAGTAAAAAATTTTAGAGCATACTTCATACTAAGCAAATTCAGGCAGAAGCTTCCTTATTCAGGATATAAGCAACCATTTCAGGATCCAGCTTACTTTCCCTTGAAACCTGTACTTCAATATCCTCAGCAGATCTACCTTCAACTTTCATTTCTCGTATTTTTTCGATCACTGACGATGGAATACTATAATATTCATTTAAATCCTTCCTGTGACCCCAAACATCTCCNNGGTAACTGAACTACCTCAATCTTTGGACAGGTTTCAACTAATCCAAAGATATCCTTGTTAGAAGGTCTGAAAGCCAGGTGAACAACACGCTCATTAGGATTTAGTGTAAAGATTTCCTCTCTTGAACTAACTACTCGAATTTTCATTTTTTATTTTCCCCCACTAAAAAATTCTGTTACATTTTTACTTTATATAACTACGCTATACTTACTATAAATATTTATCTAATTAAACTAACATTATTTATATAGTATATTAGATTTTCTCCCCTTCTCCTATCCAAAAAAATTGACTCTGAAACCTAAAAATGAAAAAAAATGTTTTTAATAATTTATTTTTAAGGTCTCTAAAATTTTTCTACTTTTTTCTTGCATTAATTTTTTTTCTAATGAATGACTAATTATTCTTATAACCAATCATTGGAACTCTCACAAATTTCAGCCGAGATTTCACTCGAATTTCCCCATCCAGCCAAGTAGCCCACTTCCAGCAGAAGTTTAAAAAACTTCTTTTCCCAATACAATATTAGTTTAAAATTCATTTCATCTGTGGTGAATAAATAACCACCAAATAATCAAATAAATTCTAAATTTATATACTTCTCTTGAATGTGCTAAAAGAATAATTATGAGATAATAAATCCACCTTTTTGCAAAATAAGAGAATCAGGTTTATTTACAGTTATTGCAGGATATTTCATCTTTTATGAGTTTTCCAATTCCAATATTTCACAAAATGGATCAGATACTCAGTAAAATCTTACCCATTTTCCACGATTTTTACCGAAAAGTAATCTTAAATATTAATTTTTCTTATTTCACAATATTCTTCTCAACTTTGAGTTGATAGATGAGTAAACAAAATTTTCATTTGGAATTGCCCTGAAACACATCTAATCAGCTTGTTTTTGGATGGAAAGACAATCAAAAAATTACTGTGCTACGCTTTCTCTATTGTATTGTATCTAATCACCTTATTCAGAATTCGAAACGCTTTCCGGAGTATTTCTATAGATCAGTTTAAAATATCAAAGCGAAAGTTATATTCGCAAATGATTTTTGTATCTGTTTGTTGATTTACAAAGTATATCCATTGCAATGTGATCGAGAAAATTGCATTAAAAACGAAATTTTGTTCACTAGTAAAGTACTTACAGGTTATTTACTGGATATTTGATTTTGATCTATTGAGGATTCTGCAGGAAAATTCTGTTAAAAATCTTAGCGTAGATCTTTTTTAAACTTTCTGAGGTCCTAAATTATAGAGGATTTCGATCAGCTTCTTAATTTCGTTATATGCTTATAAATGATACCTAAATTATTCTTGAAAAACTAAGTTTATCAAAACCCTCTATAAACTACCTGACTAAAAAAACGTGAATTTTATTCAATTATTATCTTTATTAAATTTTAAATATTACATCTAGGATAATATCGAGAGATCTTGGCTTTTTATCGAGTGATTTATCTCTTTTAAACCTAACAGGTATGATGAAAGGAATCTCCATTGATTCGAGATAGCTGTCACTATAATATATCTAGAACTACCGATCAATGCACAGAACTTTAAGTTTGAACACAAGTTCAACAATAATTTTGATATATGTAGTTATGGAATCAACCAGAAAAATATCATAACCCTTAGGTAAAACTGCAATTGTAAACGCTCTCTTTCCACTGATTAAGTAACATATTACATTAAAGTACCAAAAACAAACACATTTCACAAAAAAGCGATGATTAAAGGATTAAACGAAAAAAAGGCAACTGTTCACTTCAGCCTCGACATAAAGAACTGGGGACTAGTGACCCTCCAAACTTCCAAAGTAATAAATAAGGAAGTCCCTCAAAAAAAACTTTAAAATAACCTCTTTCAGGAACGCTTTGGTTCATTAAAATAATCCAGACGTGCCTGTTTTATTCTGCAATTTTCTCCTGGAATTTCCACCGGATACTCACCTGTGAGACAGCCTATACACATGTCGTTTTTGTTGCATTCTAAAGCTCGCATGAGTCCATCAATACTTAGGTATCCGAGAGAATCAGCATTAATAAGGTTTTCGACCTCTTTTATGGTCTTATAAGAAGCTATGAGTTCCTGCCTAGTAGCCATATCTATACCCAGATAGCAAGGGGCAACAATTGCAGGACTTCCGACCCTTGCATGAATTTCTGAAGCGCCTGCACTCCGTACCATATCTATAATTCGCCTTGCAGTTGTACCCCGGACAATGCTATCGTCAACCAAAACTACACGTTTGCCTTTGACATTATCCTTAATAGCATTCATCTTAAGTCTGACTGCAGTTTCACGCAGCTCCTGACCAGGTAGAATAAAAGTCCGCCCTATGTAACGGTTCTTCATCAAGCCTTCGATATATTTGATGCCTGATTCCCGGGCATAGCCGATTGCTGATGTAATCCCTGAGTCAGGGACAGGAGAAACAATATCAGCCTCAACCTGGTACTCCCTTGCGAGTTCCCTTCCAATATTTTCTCGTACCTTATAGACAAGTTTCCCATCAATTACTGAATCGGGCCTTGCAAAGTAGATAAATTCAAAAACACAATTAGCAGGATGAGGTTCAGTTACTATCTGGTGACTCTCTAAGCCATTACCCTTGAAGACGATTACCTCCCCTGGTCGGACATCCCTGACCAGGGTGCTGTTCAGAGTATCAAGGGCTACACTTTCCGAAACAATTGCATATCCACCATCGACTTCTCCGAAACAGAGAGGTTTGAAGCCAAAAGGATCCCTTACAGCATACAGAGAGCCGTTGATATATATAACCAGGGAATAAGATCCAACAAGCTTGCGCATCACATTCCTTATTGATTCCACAGACCCGTGTCTTAACAACTCTTTTACAAGAAGGTGACCAATGACCTCAGTATCAGAATCACTGACAAAAATACGACCTTCGCACTCCAACTCATCCTTGAGTACTTTGGCATTAACCAAGTTTCCGTTATGAGCAATTGCAATTGTTCCACCCTTGAAATTCAAAACAAAGGGTTGACAGTTTTCTAACTTGGATCCACCAGTAGTCGAGTAGCGGACATGTCCCACCCCTACATTCCCGATCAAACGTACAAGGGAATCCTTAGTGTATACATCAGGTACAAGGCCCATGCCTTTTATGGACTTAGGAGATATCCCATCATGTACAACTATACCAGTAGATTCCTGGCCTCTATGTTGGAGGGCATAAAGAGCGTAATAAAGCTTGAATGCTACATTATTGGATTGTGGCCTATCGCTTGGGAGAATTATGCCTGCAACACCACATTCTTCTTTCAATTTTGACCTCCGGTGCAGGTAATAATATAAAAAGTGAAACCGACAGGTTTAATACTTGCACTTTGCCTGCCATTTGTAAGTTCTCATGTGGGATGTTTTTCCAAAGCCACATGAAGTACACTGTTTTGTATGCACATTTAAAGAAACACTACCGCATCGCCTACATTTGACATGCGTGCGCTTCTGCCTTTTTCCCATTGATGCAGTACCTTTACTCATTCCCAAATCTCCTTCTAAAAATCAATTACATTAGATCAATATTCGAGAATCTTAAGCAATTTATTTTTCCTGAATTTTTTCTATATACCGGTCACAATAAATCTTGTTGCTTACCTGAGTTTAGAGATCATCGGTGGAGTTCTAGGTATAAATTATGGAGATACGTACACCACATTATCACCGCGGATAACGACACTGCTGAACTTGCTTACAACTTCTCCTTCTCTTAACTCTTCAGCATTGTCAAGCACGAGATTCATATGAATATCATATCCTTTTAGCTCGCCTCTAAACTCGCGTGCGCCTTTCAATCTAACGATAACAGGTGTGTCCAGTGCNNTATAAATAGTTAATCTAGATTTAAACTGATCGCCGTGTTTAAATTTGGGATTATTCAAACCAAAGTCGCAAATACAATATATAAAGTTATCGAAGCAATATCTCACTTTTTTAATTCATAATGTGAAAAAATGAATAAGAGACAAATATATGACAAAAAAGCAATCACCAACGAACAACACAATTGTTCTAACTATTGCAGGTTCTGATTCAGGGGGTGGTGCAGGAGTTGCTGCTGATTTGAAAACTTTTGCAGCCTTGGGAGTGCATGGGACCTGTGCCATTACATCAGTTACTGCTCAAAATACCCTCGGGGTCTTAGAGACCTTCGATCTACCTGCTGCAGCTGTTANNAATCTGTTGAGAGAAGAGTCTCTTCCTGTCCTCATCGAGGAGCTGCTGCCTTTATGCAAAGTTATAACTCCCAATGCTTTGGAAGCAGGTGCACTTGCAGGTATTTCTGTCAAAAGCCCTGAGGATGCGAAAATTGCAGCCAAGAAAATAGCAGATCTCTGTGTCGAAGCTGTTATTGTTACAGGTGGACACCTTGATGCCACTGACCTGCTGTATGAAACCTATTCTGATACTTTTACCAGTATACCAGGAACTTTCGTCAGCGGGGGAACCCATGGATCTGGCTGTACATATTCTGCAGCAATAACT
>PMJC01000268.1 GCA_003157235.1 Methanosarcina sp. | reverse complement strand
GCCATGGATTATTACAACCAAGTAGGCATTAAAACTACTAAAAAAATTAAATACATGCCTTATCAGGATTTACTGGGTGCTGCTTGGAGCAGATATCAAATCTATATTCTGAAAATAGCAGCTCTAATCGAACTTGGAAAATCCANNTTTTTACCAACTCTTTGTGATGTCTACAATCTATTAACAGTAGATCCGAAAAATAACAAAATCGATAAGATAACAGAAGCATTAAAAGAGTTCAAAGGAATTGCAAATCATACTGATTTACTTCGAAAAGTCAGATTAGAATCTAAAGAATTTAAAAGTTCAATTGCAACAATGGAAGAAAGTGGACAGATTGAAGTTATTATTGAAAAGAATCCGAAAAATAATAAATTAACTCGTTACTACCACCTAAAAAGCTGTGATGAAATTAAATTTGGAAGCACAGAATTAACTTCTCAAATGATTTCAGAGATCCAAGTTCACGAACTTCCCAAGCTCACAACACATGAAGTTGATAGTGTGAAGTCCGTGAGTTTGACTAATTTTACACAGTTAGATAATATCTATCTAAGTAACAAAATCATACAGTCTAAAAATATGCAAACTTACGAACTTCACAGCACCCTAGATACATACTGTGAGTCTGGGAACTTGGGGATGTTGGGAACATGTGAGTCTGAGAAACATTCTATAGTTAACTCTGAGCAAATACTGAGCATACAGGATTATATACGAAATAGTTGCCATGGCCAGCAAATTGATATTTTTAAAGTAATTTATGACTTTTGTCAAACTCCTGCTGGGAAAAAAGCCCTTAATGAAATGGGATTGGGGATGATAAAAAAAATTCTTGAAAATTCATTGGAAAATTATGTTCAAAGTTTTGAATCGAACATAGTGTCTGTGGAAGAAGCTGTTAGGATTCTAGAAGAGGAAGGGTTTTGAATGTCTCTTCTTTTCCTTGACATTGAAACCACAGGTTTAAACCCTCTCACTTCAGAACTTGTGACTTTGCAGTTATTGATCCCATCCGGCAAGTCTATATTAATTAAAGATCCTGTGACCTTAGAAGCTCTTAAACCTAAGCTTGAGAAAAGTTTAGTCGTAGGACATAACATAAAATTCGACTCTAAGTTTTTGAAATATCAGTATGGTATCACTCTTTACAGCGTATATGACACCTATTTGGCAGAGATAGCAATCTCAGGTGGTAAGCTTGCACGAAGAAAGGGTGCTTCTCTTGCAGATTTAGTATTTAAATACTGTGGTGTCACTCTTGATAAGTCTGAGCAGTTAGGATTTAAAAAAGGAGGACCACTGACATCAGAACAACAAAAGTACGCTCTCAATGATCTAAAGTATTTGCCTGAGATAATGAAGCAGCAGCAGGCACAAATAGCTTCCCTTAGGCTTGAAAATATAATTGATATTGAAATGAAATGCATCCCTGCAGTGGTCTGGTTAGAACTTTCTGGTTTTCATGTAGACCTCGAGAAGTTTGAAGAGATAAAAGTCTCAGTTCAGGAGCAGTATGAAAAAGCTAAAGCCTTTCTTCAACAAGAACTGATAATTTTTGAAAAACAAAGTCAATTAGATGGGTCGTTCATTTCTAATGAGTTAAATCTCAGCAGTCCTGAACAACTGAAGACAGCTCTTCAAAATAAGGGATATGATATAGATAAAACGGATAAAAAAACAAGAGCAAAATTCGCTCATGATCCTGTATTCAAGAGTTTATCTGATTTCAAGGAAGCAGAGACACTTCTAAAAATGTTCATAAAACCTTTACCTGATTTCATTAATCCTGATATGAAAAGAGTTTATCCGGATTTCTGGCAATATGGTGCGAAGTCTGGAAGGTTTACCTGTGGAAAACCTAACTTACAACAGCAGCCGATCAGGTTTAAAGATTGGAGGATGATTTTTACTGCCGAGCCTGGGAACAAACTAATCACAGCTGATTACTCCCAAATTGAGCTTAGGATTATAGGCCAACTAGCTAGAGATAAAAAATATATTCACGCTTATAATGAAGGCCTTGATCTGCACAGGAATACAGCTGCAGACATGGTTAAAGTGCCTGTGGATCAGGTTACTAAACAGCAAAGAGAGACGGCAAAATTTGTTAATTTTGGTTTGAATTATGGAATGGGTAAAAGGTCTTTAAAAGAAAAATTGAAGCTAGAAACAGGCATTGATTATCCGGAAGATGAGGTGGCAAAGCTTATCGAAGACTTCAAAAACTTATACCCTGATGTAACAAATTATCTTAAAACAATAAGTCAAACAGGTTTCAATAGACTCGAACTTAGGACTGAAGCAGGAAGACTTTTCAAATTTGATAAACCTTTGGCAGAAACAGAAGAGAAATACAACGCTCAGAAAGGTAATATTGAGCGGGAATGCAAGAATCTTCCGGTTCAAGGTCTTTGCGCTGATATGCTAAAAATAGCAATGGGTAACCTTTTCTTAATCCTTGAGCCTAGAGGAGTGAAACTCGTTAATTGTGTCCATGATGAGCTTGTTTTTGAGTGCAAGACAGAAGACGCTGAAGAAATAGCAGCGATTGTAAAAACTGAAATGGAGAAAGCTGGAGCGCTATTTTTGAAAGATCTACCATGTATCGCAGAAGTCAAAGTAGGTGATACTTGGGAGAAATGAATTATTTTCTTTTATTTTTGATTCTTCTTTTCTTAATTTGGTCTTGTAGAGTAGATCACCTACTCTCCTGATCCAAACAAAAGACAAATGCGCAAATGATAAGGACAAGCAAGAAGATAGATTATGTTGTTATTTATTGTTAGTTAGTCTATAGTTGTTATTTTTCTCTTACCTTGTGCTTATATTGCTCGTTTATTATTCTGTTCTATTTCTAAAATTTTCCCAGTTTTAATTGATTCCATCGAAATCTTCTCCATAGTCAACTATTCAAATATCAAAATGTCATCCTTTACCATTACCATTATCAAGTGATGATAAACTATAAATAGTAACAAATCGTATATAGTAGCGTAGTTTCTTGGAAATTTACGGGCTAATAGATTGGGTAATATGAAAGGCGGTAAAACAAGATTTCAACAGCAATTTACAGAGATATGTTCCTGAACGCTCTATCAATTGACAGTATTAAGTCCACCACAACTATTATGAGTTTAGTAGGATGCAGCAGGTCCACTGCTAAAAACATGCTTTATAAGCTTGTAAATGAAGGCAAAGTAAAAAAAATAGAAATTGAAGGCGATAGTTATGGTTGGCAGAAAATTGCAGGTGATTAAATGAGTTTTATTGACAACAGAGAGCAAGAGTTTGATCCGAAAATTTCATTAAAATTAACGCCTGAATTAAAAGAAGATTATCTCCAAGATCTTCCGTTTAAATTGGAAGAATGTACGGTAGAATCTTGGAAAGTCATAAGTGTACCCAGTAAAAACTGTGACTCGTCAAATGAGAAGCCGTGTTTACTATATACTCCGGTACTGCTTGATAAAGAAGGAAATCGTAGATATTTAACGTTCTGCGAAGAAACACTACAAGATCAAACAGCTGCGCTTGATCAACCAGCTAATAATATTTATAAATTGGATTGCACTATAGTCGATGAAGATGGTAATACAGAAGTAAAACCTTTGTTTTTGCAGATTGAAACAGATGATCATGGAGATCAGTTGTAGCCATTTAACTGACAAGTTGTTAAATAATTTGTTATAAATTCTCTCTGTCTTATTATGAAAGAAGGGAATCTTTCGACATCTCCATACTATTTTAATATAATTTCTATAATAATGAAATAAAAATTCATATTCCGATCTAAAAAGCCACGTACATATCTTTATAGTTATTATTAATATAGTTTTAAAGTAATAAATATATGCGAAAAATCTCTCGGGGATGCCCCCGGTTTTTTGGCAGTAAAATTATGGGATTTAGTTTTTGTCCAAAAAACGACTTAATATAGTCTCATTCTGGAGACTTCTATGTGAAGTCCTGTGAGAAACCTACCCTACGCAAAAAAATGCATGAGATCGTTCCACAATCGTTCAATTTATGAGTTAATATCCCAAAACTCGGCTCCGTGCATAATTAAACTAAGTAAATATTTAGGATAAGACCCGCATATATTATTACAAATAACTGAAAAACGGTGTAACCATGGCTAGACCGACTAAAATGACGCCTAATATAACCAAGAAAATTGGTGACAATATTGCTTTGGGACTTTCCTATTCTCTTGCTGCCGAAGCTGCCGGAATTACGTATCAAACTTTCAATTCCTGGATGAATAGGGGCAAGACAGATAAATCTGGAAAATATTATCTATTTTATAAACACATTCAAAAGCGGAATGCTGATGCCGCAAAAGTTCTCCTGGAACGTCTAAACAAAGCAGCAGATGCTGGGAATTGCCAAGTTTGTATGTGGGTGCTCGAACGCCGTTTCAGTGACGAATTTGGAAGGCGGGTCTATAGGAAAACAAATGCTATTTCAGAGAATCTAAATGAAAATGTTGAACTAACAATCAAGGACGGAGATCAAATTAGAAAACAAATTTTAGCAAAGTTAGATCGGAGTTAGGAAAGTTACGAGTTATCAGCTGATTATGATTTTTTTATCTGAAACGGAGGTATTTTTGACAGAAAGTTCTTCACTACTAATT
>PMJC01000212.1 GCA_003157235.1 Methanosarcina sp. | reverse complement strand
GCAATTAAAGTTGTGCACCAATTTTCCCAATATCTGGGACAGATATTATAAATTTTATCTTAAATTTAAGCTTTCATAAGTATAATTATACATTTCTCTTTCCAAAGTTTAGATTTCATCGACAAGATGATTCATAAAATTTAGAAATGTCTGAAGCCTAAATCCAGCGCTTTGAGATATTTCTATGTCCTGAGTCTCTGTTNNAGTCTTTAATATACTACTTATAAGCATATAAATAAATATAGGGGTTTATCTAAATCCTCTAGATGTTAAGGATAAAAAATTCCTTTGAGAAAATTTCGATAAATCTCTATATTTTGTCATAAGCTTATAAATAGTATATTAAAGACTCATGTAAATCAAAGGTTTATCGAAATTCTCTTAAATCAGCTCGAAGAATAATCTTTTCACATAATTTCCTTTTTATCTGAGGGTTCATTTTGAGAGTTAAAAAAGCAATTATTCCAGCAGCTGGCCTTGGAACCAGATTCCTCCCCGCCACCAAATCAATGCCGAAGGAAATGCTTCCAATCATTGACACTCCTGTGATACAGTATGTTGTAGAGGAAGCTATTGATTCCGGTATCAAAGATATCATAATTATTACAGGTCGGGGTAAAAGAGCAATCGAAGATTATTTCGACGATTCTCCTGAGCTTGAGATGTACCTCACAAAAAAAAATGACACTGAACTCCTCAAACTAGTCAGGGACGTTTCTTCACTTGTGGATATCCATTATATCCGTCAGAAAGAACCAAAGGGGCTTGGAGATGCAGTCCTCAGAGCAGAAAAACATATTGGAGATGAGCCTTTTGCTGTGCTTCTAGGGGATGATATCATTGTGAATGACAAACCCTGTACTGCCCAACTCATTGAGAATTTCGAAAAATATAAAAAATCTATTATCGCAGTCGAAGAAGTTTCTTACGAAAAACTGAGTAGTTATGGGATTATAAAAGGAAAACCTATTGACGATTCAATTTATGTACTTGAAGATATTATCGAAAAACCAACCCCTGTGGCAGCTTTTTCAAATATAGGGGCAGTTGGTCGTTATGTCTTCACCCCTGAAATCTTTGATTGTATAAGGAGTGCAGGAACAGGGTTCGAAAGTGAAATTCAGCTTACAGATGGAATCAGACTCCTGAATAAATCTCAGAATATATATGCTTGCAAGTTCAAAGGGACACGATTCGATACCGGAGACAGACTAGGCTACATAAAGGCAATAGTAAATTTTGCCCTAAAAAATGAAAATCTGAAAGAAAACATAATTGAGTACCTGAACGAAATCCTAAAGATGGAAAAGGAGAAGGGAAAGAAATTATAATTAAGTACCAGATAGTCAAATATCCTTTATTCTGAAATCGGTTAGATTTATTGAATTTTTACACGCTGTATATCTATTTATTCTTTTAGATGGTCTATATTGTGCTACACAGGATAATAATTCTATTTTTAATCTCGTACTTTATCTAGAGGATAAATATTTATATCTGTTGACTCTGACATTCCACAAATTTCTGACAAATTTATTCATTTTCTTATCACTAGATTAATATACAAAGTATCGAATTTCAATTCGGATTTTTTTATGTTTGCTGCAATACGTTCTTTCGATGATCACTGAGTCTTTTCTGGCATTTATGATGAACTTGAAATTGAAAAAGCGATTAATGAAGTGATGTCCAAATTTTGGCAACACAAATTAGCCCATTCTACTGTAGTAAAAGAAATGCTTCTCAATTGTCTTTGTTTCACTTACATCAGCCTTTACATAGATTATCAGTATTTTGAAACCCACCCAATTGAAAGACTAGTGGATCCTTGAATGGGCATCACTCTTAATGATACTGTTCCTGGACGAACCCTTGACTAGATTCATGGAAAAAACTCTACTCAACTTTTTATGAAATTTATCTTGAAAATGATGAAAATTATCAACATCAAAAATCAACTTCTACATTGTGCCACAATAGATTTTATTATTTTTAGAGACTACAAAAATATCGATGGCAAATCTCTATTGAAATTACATAAGGAGTATTTTGATAAATCCGTAAATTTTACAATATATATATATATATAAATCATGACAATCAGACGTTTATCGAAATCCTCTATGGTCATGCAAAATACATTAAAGATAACAGCCAGTGCTTTGATTTGAAAATAATCACAAATCTATCTGTTCCCAACTATTTTCAAAGGCTTAACCCTGCAATGCATCAGACAAAGGAGTTATGTAATGGCCGTTATAAAAATACTTCCGGGATATATAAAGTCCAATAATAATGTTTTCTACATAGTTGATATTGCTCTATTTATCCTGAAAAGGACATCAAATCAATAAAAAAGACATGGAATTGAGAACTCGTATCTCTTAAACACTCAATATTTCCAAAAAATTTGTTGGCACTTAATATTGGATTCAAATAGAAAAAGGATCCCAAAGATTCATATTACGAAACTATTGTTATAAATGGCAGTATCAAACAAAAAAGGGTAGTCACTCAAATCAACAGATATGCAGAAAAAAGGGTGTTACTTCTGAAAAGAAACTAAAGAGGATGATTACGGAATCTGAGAAATATTTCAAAGAATTAAAGAATATAAGGTTTGCCTGTGAAAAGGATTCCAAAGCATCTATAGATCCGGCATAAAATAGAATTAAGAAACTGCTGAATAAAAAATGAGATTCATTAATAAATAAAATTACTAGCTGAAGAAACAACTAACTGAAGAAATTATTGAATAAATTAGATGATTGCATAAATAAATCACAGTTGTGGTGGGGCCTCCAGCTGCAAGTAATGGAGTAGGTTCATGCCACTACTCTGAATATAAAAAGGAATTATTCAAAAACAAATATTTTCATTGCTTCATATGATTCTTTTTCTTCCTGGTTTCTCTGATTTTCAGCATAGTTTCTAATTTAATCAAAAGTTGTACAATTAACCACAGTTCCAATTCCCTCAACCAATCCAAAGTTCACCATACAAAAGATTTTTTTAATCTCAGAATATTATTTAAATATTTTTCGTACTGTGATACATTTTATTACTGTGATACATTTTATTAATCTGCATCACTCTTAAAGGATAATATTTTGATTCAGCACCAACTACCATAGATACCTATATTGTTTACAGCTATCACTTGTCACTACTTGAAAATAATTAATGTTTTTTTCTTAAAATAATAAACATATTATTTCTTCCGTAACCCTGCTGATTTTTTCCTCAAACTGATCAGATAGCCTTTTCAGAAAGAGCATTTCGAAAATGTAATGCTTGTATTCGGGAACTATCTATTGAGCCTCGCAGGATATTTGCGGTACACTCAAAATCCTCACTATATTTAATAACTGGTCCATCCACCATCAGCTGTAACGACAGAACCATTTAAGAATTTAGCTTCGTCCGAAGCTAGAAACAAAGCCACTCTGACGATTTCTCCCGGTTCCGCTATCCGCAGATTAGTGACATACCCGTCTTTGACCGCCGCCTCGATATCTTTCCATTGGCTGATTGTTTTATCGTATTCGTCCTGCGCACCTGCTATGCGCTGACTATTTGCCCGCAGATTGATGTTTACCCGACCGGGAGCAATAGCATTTGCGCGGAGATTTCTGCGCATATAGTTGAAAGCTACATTCTTCGTCAGCCCGATGATCCCGTACTTTGAGGCGACATAAGCGGCTCCGCCACCGCGTGCGGCAAACAATCCCAGCAATAGACGCAATGTTAATGATGACGCTGCAGCCTTGCTTTTCAAAAATCGAAAGAGCCTTGCGGATGATCCGCATCGGCGCGGTCAGGTTGATGTCGATCACTTTGTTCCAGAGCTTATCACTCACATACCCTGCCGGCAACAGCATATCAAAAATGCCGGCGTTGTTGACCAGGATATCCAAAGTTTCAAACTGCGAAACTGCCTTATCGACGATCCTCGGCACATCTTCTTCTTTTGTGACATCCGCCTGAACTGCAATGGCCGTGCCATGCTCCGAGGTTATTTCGCATACATTAACCCGAACGCCGTCTTCGTCCAAATCAACACCTACAACTTTTGCTCTCTCTTTTGCATACAGTTTGGCAATAGCTTTGCCGTTTCCTGAAGCGGCACCTGTTACCAAAGCAACTTTACTTTCAAGTCTCATAATTAGGATACTCCTTCTTTATACTATTATTTTGATACTAATGCATCCTACCAGTTACACTTCACTCTTTATCTGTTCGCTTTAAGCTTTGTTTGTTCGCTTTAAACCAAAATGTACAATTATCCCCTTATTCATTTTAAATTAATTATACAAAAAATAGTTTCTGAACAAAATTTACTTCTACATAAAAT
>PMJC01000256.1 GCA_003157235.1 Methanosarcina sp. | reverse complement strand
ATGATGATAATTACATCTTTTCATTGGTGCTGAACTAAGATATTCTCTTTCAATAGTGATGCAGAATAAAAGTACCACAGCAAGAAAAGTCTTTAAAGAATACTCTGAGATTAAAAAACAGTTATGTGTGAAAAGACTTCAGAGTAATTGAGATTACATTGGAACTGTGGTTGATGGAACAACTTTCGATGTAATAAAAGGTATGTTCAAAACAAGGGAATGCAGAACGAAAACAAAACATACTTAGCAAATGAAAACAATTGATTGTGAACAATTTCTATATATCCAGTGTGGTGACACTAACATACAACGTTTTTTTGTAGATGAGTACAGCACCACAACTTTTATTTAATCCAAAATAATATGAATTTAATAAATTCTTATTTTCGGTATTTCTGACCTTGGATCGTTGGTTGTAGATTCAAGAGAATTTGTAGAGACTATAACAGCATGAAATAAAAATTAAAAACTTCTTGATATCCATAGTTTACTTATTCAGATAAATTAATTTATCAAAGATACTACCTAATTTAAAAAATATAGAAAATAAACTGGTTGTGTCTATAACAAAAGTGGAGTTATTTTCCGTTGTTTTAATTAACCACTTCATTACTTTAAATAATTTTATTGGATATTTTTCTGATTTGTAGAAATGATTTCGGAACTATGAGATTCTTAATACTGTAGCATTGATAATTCATTTAGATTATTTTGTAAAATAGATTACTTCTTGAATTCAGTATAGCCGCATTTTCCACAGGCAAGACGGTTTTTGTGTTCGGCAAGAAATACACCTGATCCACATCTTGGACAGAATTGTTTGAGTCTGGTTACTGAATCGCCCTGGACTTTATAGTATTTTTTAACTGGCATGTGTATGCACCTCTATTAAGGTTTTAGGCCTCTTTTCCCTCAGTTTCTTCTAAGGGAGCTTGTTTTCTCTTCAGGATGTATTCCAATTCTACTTCTTTCATGCGATTTGCATTTTCGTAAAGTTTGGCATAGCCCTTACTTTCCTGCATTCCGAATTCTGTTTTGATTCTCTGGATTACTAGCATTTCAAGGGGTGCATTCAATATTGCAGCAAGTTTATTCCTGACATCATTTCTGGAAGGAGTCGGACCTTCATATTTCACTATGAAATTCAGTTCCCTTCTGTTTAAAAGTGCATTTTTTTTGTCTTTAAGGATCTTTATGTCCATCTAAAATTCTCCGTATTTTATCCAATTCGTAATTCTGATTTTCGCTGATGAGTTTTTCAAATAGAGTCCTTATTTCCCTTTTCTTTTCCTCAGTGACCTTCACAAAAACTACGCCTTCATCAGGTTGGCCGTACAGAACCACAGCTCCAAGGGGAGCCAGCAAGATTACAGGAAGGGTGGCCAGATCTTCTTCTCCTTTTACGAAAATCCTTATAGGCTTTTCGGAGGTAAAAGCTTCACAAAGGGTTTTAATTAATTCATCTGTAATAATCCCTGCTGGATTCTCCACAGAAACTTCTTCATAGACGCTGTCCATGTTCCGAGTCGAAACATGTCTAGCAACAGGTTTCCTTTTGGTGCGATTGTCCACAATACAGATGTCCGGAAAAATCCCAGCTTCTAGTAAGTGGAATGTAGTAACATCCCCTACGGATATAAGTTTTGTGGAACTTGCAAGCTCCCCTACAAACTTCTCTATGGTATCGCTGCCATTCCCTGCATAAAGTTTACCGAAAGGTTTTTTTATAAGAAGACGAAGTTCTCTTGGCAGCTCTATTTGAATTCTCAAATCAGCGCACCTTCAAGGCAAATCTATCTGGGATATCTACCCCAAGTTTTTTTGCGATTTCTGAGCGCTCAGCGTCCAGAATAATTAAAAGCCCACTCCATCCTTCTGCCAGATCTGAAGTCCCGCAGATAGGGCAATTTTGTCCTTCCAAGACCCTCATGCAGTGACGACACACTTTTTCTGTCATTAAAAATCCTCTTCTTTGTTTCTTTTCATTCAGTTTCTTCATTTAGAACTTCATGAAGCTGTTTCTTTTTGTTGGCTTCTTCGAGCCACTGAAGTTTTCCAAGAGCAGTCTGACGCATGGTAAGTCCTATTTTGCTTTCTTTTGGCTCTCTTTCGTTGATACTTACTGCAACAACCCTGGCTCTTACATGATCTCCCTCAGCAATTGACTTGCCTCCGTTTTTGGTTACAAGCCTTGCGTTTTTGGCATCGTATGAAAAAAAATCATCAGTAATCTGGCTGACGTGAAGCAACCCGTCCATTGGTCCCATGCCTACGAAAACTCCGAAACCGACGGTTTCCACAACTTCACCTTCAATTATTTCCTGGAGCTCAGGTACAAACATGACGGCTTCGAACGTCACATCATAATATACTGCCCCGTCTCCTACGAGTATATGCCCTTCCCCAATTTCGTTGATCTTGCAAATAGCTACGAGGGAACCAAGTTTTTTGTCGACTTGTCCCTCCAGTTTTTCCCTTAACGCGTTTTTAATAGTTGACATCACTCCTTCCCCAAGCAAGGTAGGAGGGATACGAACAGTATCAACTAGTTTCATCATTTTATACATCTGTTAATCACCTTTAAACACAATCGATTACAATACTACCTTAAAAAAAATTGGTGGCTCTTTATACGATGTCCAGCTTGTTTTTCTGACGCAGGGAAACAGTCTGTATCCTATTATCTGCAAGCCTTCGCTTCAATTCTCTATCATTTGTCAGAACAGCGGCTCCCATATTCTTTGCTAGCCTTAGAATCACATCATCTGCAGGCCCTGTAGCAACGATTCGCTCGCATCTACCCATCATGGACCTGGCGACTTTTGCAGCTGTTCTGTCTGAACCTTTTCCCCGCTTCATCAGTCTTTCTATCTCGAATATTACAGCTTCGGGCACACAAAATTCGTTAAACCCCAGCCTATTCAGTTCTTCGAAAATATCTACTCCGAACTGGATTGGGACCATGAATCCATTAGTGTCAATTATGATTTTCAACTTTTAATTACCCCTACTCCAATGAGCCGCCAGCGCGAGTCAATTCTCCTGCTGATAGCAACCCTTGAACCGATAGCTGCACTGACCGGGCGCTTGAGCGCAACCTGCGCTTCATTTTTCCGCGCGCTGGTAACTACTCCTACGGTAGTTGCAGTTCCGATATTGAGCATAAGGGGTTCACTGGTCTTAATTTCATTGATTTTTTCTTCTCTTGTAACTCCAACAACCCTCTCAAGCAAATGTAATTCCATAACAAACTGGTGCCTAGTATCTGGAAGTGTACCTGGTGCACCTGCAATCTGTCCTGTTAAAGAATCACCTTTTGTAAGGGTAGGATCAAGATAAGTCCCAACAGCCAGAAGACCGCCTGGAGTTGCTTCTTCTACTTTCGTTGCTCCTGCATAGATAGATGAAACAACTGTTAAGATGGGAATCCATCTGGTACTTCCTTCGGTTGTAACCTTAATTCCAGGCCTTATCTCGAGTTCATCTCCAGGGTGAAGTACGCCATCTGTCAAGGTGCCTCCAATGACTCCTCCATAAATTTCGTCGATTGAAGCCCCCGGCTTGTTGATGTCAAAAGACCGTGCAATCAGCATGCTTGCAGGCCTATCCATTTTGTGGACAGGAGTCGGAATTTGGGTTTTTAGAGCGTCGATCAAGACATCAATGTTGATATTCTGTTGAGCAGAGATAGGTATTATAGGTGCTTTTTCGGCCACCGTTCCTTTGACAAACTCCTTTATCTGATTGTAGTGCTCCATAAGACGTTCTTTGGATACAAGATCAATTTTATTTTGCACTATTACGATATTTTCAATCCCTATTATATCCAGGGCCATCAAATGTTCCTTTGTCTGTGGCTGTGGGCAATCTTCATTTGCAGCAATTACCAGCACTGCACCATCCATAATTGCAGCTCCTGAGAGCATGGTTGCCATCAGGGTTTCGTGTCCAGGAGCATCTACAAAAGACACTGTCCTATGTTCTACCGTCTTTTCACCGCAGTTAGGACAAGTCTTTTCCACAGTGTAACAATAAGGCTCAGGGCATTTAGGACACTTCATAAATGGTGAGTCTGCATACCCCAGCCTGATAGAAATTCCTCTTTTTACTTCTTCACTATGCGTATCTGTCCAGACGCCTGATAAGGCTTTAACAAGCGTGGTTTTTCCATGGTCGACATGGCCTACCATGCCGATATTAACACAGGGCTGACTCAAGTTGTAATTTCCTCCAGTAAAATGAAGCTAATCCGATATAAGACAGGTATTTGATCTGAAATATGTACCATAAGAATTTTGCATTGTTTTTTTAAGCGGGTCCGCAAATCCAAAACCTAAACTCATCTGACCTGCAATTTATAGAGAATTTAGATAAACCCCTAAATTTTGTCATATGATCACAAATGGTAAATAAATAACTCGTGAAACTCAGAGGGTTATCAAAATCCTACATATTATAATTGTATTTTAAAGCGGGATTTTCGCTGGATGTTGGCTTAAAAATGAACCTGAAATCCATTTCTGATCCATGGGTAGATTCTGAATTTTCATAATCGAAAATTCGGGCTAATTATTTCATTATATTTTTTTCTCGTGACATGAATTTTGCAGATTCAGACGATAATCTTAAAGTTTATAATATCCTGCATAATTATATATCTACTAATGCCGGAAAGCCTTTATATATTTATGTGACTATCATTTCGAGTTTCTCGAGTTCCAGAGCACGCCTGATCTCAAAGGCTAATCTTCTTCCCGTACTCATTGGTCTCCTCCAGAGTGAGTTGCCGTAAGAGTGCCCTACTGACATGTGCACATTGGTTCCACCTCCTACTCTTGGGGCCACATCGTAAATATAGAAATTCAGGTCCTTGTCCACGCAAGTTTGCAGACAGAAAGGTCCTATAATTCCTGGAGCATAATGTTCCTGAGTAGCCATTACATACTTTTCTCCCATTTCAAACACTTTTTCGAGAAGAGACTCCCTAAGTGTTGCAGAGTTGTGCCCGCATACCGTGTATTCAGGAGTTAGCTGATGTTTGACCAGGGAAATTTGTTGCGGGGCAGGAAGCCTTACATGTCCGTCAAGGCTTGTCTCAAAGCGCCAGTCAACGCCAAGAAGTTCCAGATTACTCATTTCAGGCTCTATTGGAGAGTAAAAAAAATCAAGGTTAAATACAGGGCCTATGATATACCGCTCTATTCTGGCTTTTTCAAGTGCTTCCCGTTTAATGATCCCCTGCTTTAGGAGGTTTTTGGATTTATCCAAGTATTCCTCATAGTTTGAAGCAGTAAAAAATCCTCTTTCCTGTATTTTTACTGCATGTGGAAGCTTAACTATTACCAGTTCGTTAATATCCTTAGGTGACTCTATTTTTTCTGGGAAGGGTAAACCTGCTTTTTCCAGAATCCAGTAATAACTACGCAGCTCATTACGTTCTTCGCTCCGAAGGAGATTTCGGCTTCCTACAAGAGGTACCCTGAAGTTCTCTTCTATCTCATCTATACTACAGTAAGAGGTAAAAGATCTGTTGGGAACAAAGAGTACATTCTCTTCAACCAGTTTGTTTTGGTTTTCAGGCAGAAGGATCTCATCATACTTTTTAAAAACAATTGTCTCGTCAATGATTCCCCTTTTTAATTTCCCATGAGGGTCTCTCTGGGATCTAAAATATTTGCTGTAGGTCTTTTCCCTACCAGCTTGGCATACTTCAAGGGTTCTGAATTCCTCTTCAACTGCCCCGTCGCAGATATCGAGTCCTGAGTGAGATGCTATAGTTCCTATTTTTATCTTATCAGCATATGTATAGTAACCTTCAACAATTTCCTTAATCCCTTTCCTGTCAATCATGTATCTAATCCTCAGCTTTGGAAGTTTCTTCCAATGGATGGTGATGAGCATTTCTCAAACTTCAATACTCTAGTGGAAATTTCTCGACTTGCATATTCTAGTAATTACTGCGAAGTTTATCAAATAGAAGTTAGAAAAGATTTATTTTCAATTAACAGCTGATAGTATCTGTGAATTGTAAAAAATCATAAACCATAAGATTCTCTCTATATTTTTTCAATCGAACGGTATTTATACTCGTTTTTCAGATTTTATCAATAATTCAAAAAAATTCCCTTACAGCTTTACCCATTAAAACTCTTTTTAATAGCAGTAATCATTTATATAATAGAGGGTAGGCCAGAATAAATACTCTGATCCTTTCCAGTAATATCCAGACCCTTCAAGGCTCTTTAAATAAAACTTAGGATGCGAGGCGTAATAAAAGTTTCAATAATTGCTGCAATGAAAAGGAAGGGCATGATCAAGCTGAAATAGAACTTGAGCCCTTTCTTAATTTCCTCTCTTACCTCGGTCGGTCTGCCTATAAGGGAAAGAAACACATGATGCCCGAGCCGAAGCCCTATGCTTGCAGATAGGAAAACCGTAGGCAGCTCTACTACTCCGTGAGGGAGAAGAGCAAGGAGAATAAAGACAAAGCCCTTTTGCTGACCTACCAGGTACGAGATCATTCCAACAAAATATCCATTTGAAGCGATAAATAGTATGGGAAAAATTCCTACAGCTATCCCGAGTACCAGGGAAACTAGGCTCACAAAGGTATTATTAAGGAAGATCGTGATCAATATATAAATGGGGTTCATTGTCAGGAGTGGCGCGAAGCGGGAACTAAACTCTTTCATCAGGTTATCGGCCATATGAGGGAAACTTGCTGCTGAAGCATAACCCATGAGTAAAGATCCGAAAAATACAACGATTATAATAACCAGATACGGCCATAGCATGGTCATGTATCCGATAAAATCGTCTTTTTTTGAGTTGTTTCTGCCAACTTGAAAGGTATTTGCTTCCGTTTTAGCGGTATAAGAATCTTTTTTTTCCCCAACATATCTTCTATTTTCCATCCTTTCGTCCAGAGTTTCGATCTGTACTACTTCCCCTTCACCCCGCATGCCATAATCTTCTTCTCTTCCCATACTTATTCCCACCATAAATATTTGTATCTTTTAATCTTAATTAAAACACATGTATCCGTATATCCGATTTAATATCAAATTCCAAGTATCATCCTGATTTTATTTCGGGTCGCAGGAGAAAGCACAAGGATAAAAATAATCATTTTGATTAGCATTTTCATGGGTGAGTATTACTATTATCTTCAAAGTGAGTGTCAAGCAAATAAAGAATTTCTATGCGGATAATAAACTTCAATGGATACATAACCAATACTGTATCAGTTAGCTGGATGAAGTATTGAGTTACTACATATTTTTCATAATATCACTAATGTATCTGCTCCTATATACGTTGAGGAATCGTCCATCTTATGGACGAGCAGAATGTAGAGATTAAAGAGGGGCGATAAATATCGAAGATTTGAAAACTATAGGTACCCAGGTAATGGAAGATGTCAATCCTATTCGTGCTCCTAGTATAAATAAGGAGATTTGAGTGGCTACAACCCTCTAGAAGTGCATCAAGAGAATAGGGGTTTCAAAAAAAATATGATCGTCCTATGCCTGCAAACATGAGATATAAATCCTTTACCAACTCCGCTTTTTCCGGCTGATTGAGAGCTAGAGCAGCCTATAGTTATTGCATAGACCATGAAGTAAATGTGGAATTTATAAACATATGTGCCAATGGTTGCTGAGAAATACCTGTCGGAAAATCTTTAAGATTATTTCAATAAATATATGACTTTCACGAATTATTTATATGTCTCTTATATACATATGACAAAATTTAGGAGTTTATTAAGTCCTCTTGAAAATAAAGGGGTAAAAGCCTCCAAATACGAAAGGCAGTACAGAAGCAATAAAGCTAGATATGATTTTCACCTCCAGATTCTCGACAAACCTGAAAATCCATAATATGCAATCCTCAACAATATTAGCCAAATAAACTTGTTTATAGGATTATATCCCTCATGAGTCCTTATGTGAGTCGAAATAATAGGTACTGATAAACTATAAAATATTATCTTATTCAAAAACTCATATATCACTCATTCAAAGTGGCAATATCCTAATACANNATAATCTATGTAATTGTGAGTCTTAAATTACATATCTATGGAGTAATCCTATAGAATAACAGCTACATTAATTATGCATCATGTTCGTAATTATTGATCAATTTTAAAAACTGGTATATTTCTTGTACTTGAGGGAAGTATAAATAAAGTATAGCTCTCCATCTCTCCAGGTTTTCAGTAACTAATGGCCCAGATTCTATTCTGAATAAAAGGATTTTGAAAAAATTAATCTTGAATAGTGTACTAGATTCAAGTAAATCAAGAATTAGGTTGACGAATTAAATTAACATATTAAGGTAAGTACCTGAAATTAGGTGTCCGCTAATAATAGAGAATCTGTTGTATAGAGTAGTAACTTTTAGAAAGAATTTGATGATTTCTTTAATTTTGTCATATCTTAGAAATTGTATACATTTTATTCGTGAAAATTGGAGGTTTATCGAAATCCTCTCGATTAAGCTGCCTGTAATAAAGATTGATATATATTAACATCCCAGTAAGCAAACGATCTTCGTGATTTGTGACTTATGGCATATATGCGGGCTTATAAAACCCAACTTGTCATTTATTATGATCATAATACTGATGTAGGTATGAAATTGACCCTCAAAAAAAATAGCTCGAAATTGATGCAGCTTCCCAGAGATGTACTCGTCGGACACGGGGTGATTGAGGATGTTGGATATGTATGCAGAGACCTGAAATTGACAGGAAATGCACTAATAGTAACCGGCAGCACTACATGGNNGGAGTCGGAAGTGGCAGGTCTATAGATCTTGCAAAACTCGCATCAACCAGACTAGATCTACCCTTCATCAGTATTCCAACTGCAGCTTCTCACGATGGCATTGCGTCTTCCCATGCCTCAATTGTGGATAATGGAAAAAATACTTCAATAAAAGCGAAGGCTCCGATTGCGGTCATCGCAGATACTGAAATCATTTCCGCAGCTCCATTCAATTTCCTTGCAGCTGGTTGTGGAGATATAATCTCAAATTATACGGCAGTTCTAGACTGGGAACTCGCAAGCAGGCTCCTTAACGAGTACTTTGGAGAATATGCCGCAGCTCTCGCCCGCATGGCTGCTCGGGTAATTATAGAGTCTGCAGACTCGATCAAGCCAGAGCATGAGATTTCTGCAAGGCTTGTAGTAAAGGCTCTGGTCTCTAACGGGGTTGCAATGAGTATTGCAGGCTCTTCAAGACCTGCATCAGGATCGGAACATATGTTCAGCCATTCCCTAGATAGAATAGTCCCAAAACCAGCGCTCCACGGAGAACAGTGTGGTGTCGGCACAATCATGATGATGTACCTTCACGGAGGTAACTGGCAAGAAATCAGGGAAGCCTTAAAAAAGATAGGTGCTCCCATAAATGCAGAAGAACTGGGTATAGAAGACAAATATATAGTCGAAGCTCTGTTACATGCACATAAGATCCGCCCTGAGCGATACACAATTCTCGGGAAAGGACTGACTCCCTCGGCTGCTGAAAAAGTTGCAAGAATCACAAAGATCATAAATTGAAAAGCTGTTCTTATCCAATCGAAGCAGAAAATCAGTGTATGTTTAAAATACATGAATTTAAGGCTGGAATGAATAGTCTATTTAAAGCTTAAGGAAAATCATTCCCTTCTAAAGTGTATTAGATTAATCCATAGTCATTTATTTTTAATCTATATCTCATTTCAAATCGATTCAAATAATTGGATTCTACTTATTTAGGGACAAGCTCCAGGCATCCCTCAAAAACTGGCACAGGCCATAAAAATTGAATGGAAGAGTATTATGACAGAGAGCAATACTAAAATTACACTTATCGGATCACGGCTTGCAAGGGAAGGGCTGGAATTCATATTCAAAGGTGAAATGCCTGAATGCAAAAAATGCCGGCTAAAGAACACCTGCCTTAACCTTGAACCTGGACGTAGATACAGGATAGAAAGAGTAAGAAGCAACGATATCCATGAATGTTTCCTGCATGATAACGGGGTACTTGCTGTGGACGTGAGCAGGGCGCCTATATTGACTACAATAGAATCAAGAAAAGCAGTCGACGGAGCAAAAATTGGTTATGAGATTCCAAAATGCGATAAGAAGGAGTGCAGCATGTTTGAGATATGCCATCCTGAAGGACTTTCAAGAGGAGATAAATGTAAAATTGTAGATGTGCTTGAAAGCCTCGACTCTAAGTGTGAAACCGGCTATTCTCTTAAAAAGGTGAAATTAGCCTGGTAAATGTAGATGGACACAATTTAGTAATAGTAAGATTGACTACTTATTAATAATACATACAAAGGTTTAAACGGTGTTATATGTGCCTGAACAGGAAATGAACCAGGTCCCCTATGAATTTTACACCCAAAAGCGCTGGGAAAACTGGCTCGGACGGGCAAAAGAGAGCGGTTTCCAGATAAAGGAAACTGAAGACGAAGCCGGAAAGGAAAGTGCCATATTTGTGAATATGGTTGATGATGTTATCCTAGCTTGCCTAAAAGTGACTGCTCGCTTTGAAAAAGGTATTGTCCTAAAAGAAAAAGCTCTACAAATTCTGAGGGAAATCAGGGACATAGTACTTTCCGAGGTTGAACCAATTTCCGAAGATATCGATCTTATGATTGACTCGATTCAGACCTCTCTTATGGGGACGCTTGTCGCTTTTGAATGCTATATTATGGGTGACTATGAAGAAGGAGCAAATATAGAGGAACTGGTAAAAGCAGCCGTTGAGGCTGAAGCCTCAGACAACCTTGAACTTGCTCTTGATTATACTGCACAGTGTGGTGCACTTGTGCTCACGGGGAAAAGCTTGCCCGAAAATGTTATGGCTGAACTTTCCTATGGTATTGTTGCGGAATGGCTTGATGGCATTGATTCTATCTCGGCAGCAATGGTAGGAAGCGACAGTTACAAGGAATTTGATGTAGAGGACGAAGAGGATATTACATAATTGATTTTTTATAAATAATTAATTATTTTCAACTGGTCCCAGTAAGTTACATAAACTAAATATTAGAATCCTACTCCAAATTTCGGTATCCAACTCCGTTGCAAGCAATGGATTTACTAGCTCATTTGCTCTGGATATGTAGAAATTATTCAAAATAAAATATTCTCATTTACTTATTATACTTCTTTTTCTTTCTGCTTTTCCTAGTTTTGAACGTCATTTTTAGATACATCTGAAGTTGTACCATCACTTACGNNAATCTCAGAGCATTCTTTAAAGACTTTTCTTGCTGTGATACTTTTTATAATCTACATCAATATTGAAAGAGAATATTTTAGTTCGGCCCCAATGAAATGATGTAAATGATATCATCAATAGAGATTGCATCAAACTCAAACCAATACCTCTTACCGATTTTAAAGCGAATATATTTCAAAATCGTTGATTATATCATTGCCTAAATGAAATTTCTCACGATATTCATGCAAATAAAAACAATATGATATCTTAGAGGATTTCGAGAAATCTCTATATTTTATCACATGATTATAAGTTATATATAAGTTCCTAGTGAAAATTAGAGGTTTAAGAAAATTTTCCTTATTTTTATAAACACAATAGTTTGAATTCCGTAATCACATTTTAGAGTCGAAAGGTAGATTAAAATATGAATCAGTTAGTTAATAAAGGTTTTCAGGGAAGTTTACAGTCCCTTTGAAAGCTAAAGGTATTCGACTTGAATAAAAAAAGTGAAAATTCAGTTTTCACTTAAGACCATAGTGTTTTATATTCCAGTCTGCACTGTCCTGAATTTTCTGGATTTCTTTTTCACCTCCTTCCATGGTGAAGAGATGTTTGAATCTTTTTTGAGTTCTTAGGTATTCCTCGACTGGCCTGGGATCCTTGATCCTTCTTACCTGCATTATTTCTCCGTATTCCATCTCATACATCGGCCAGAGACCGGTTTCTACTGCGAGTTTGGCAATCTCCAAGGTCTTTGAAGTGTCAAAGCCCCAGCCTGTAGTACATGGGGCGTGGGAATGGATATATGTAGGGCCTACGATTTCTGTAGCTTTTTTTACCTTCCGAATCATGTCTCTTGGGAAGCCTATTGAGGTTGTGGCTACATACGGAGAGCCGTGAGCTGCTATTATGGCGGGCATATTTTTTTTTGGCCGTGGGTTTCCAAAGGAGAACTTTCCAGCTGGGCTTGTTGTGGTACTAGCATCGTACGGGGTTCCACTGCTGCGTTGGATTCCAGTGTTCATGTAGGCTTCGTTGTCCATGCATACATAAGTGAAATCATGACCCCGCTCAAAAGCACCTGAAATGGCACCGATTCCGATGTCCATCGTAGAGCCATCGCCTCCGATCGCTATTACCTTGATGTCGTTCTTTTTGCCAAGGGCTTTTAAGGCAGCTTCTACACCTGATGCCACTGCGCTTCCATTTTCAAAGAGAGAGTGAATCCAGGGGACCTTCCAAGATGACAGCGGGAAAGGCGTTGACATAACTTCAAGACATCCGGTAGGATTAACTACAATACAATTCGGACCTGTGCCCATAAGTGTGAATTTTGCAGCAAAGGCATCACAGCAGCCTGCACAACCGCTATGCCCCGAAGAAAGATACATTTTTGGTGCAATTTTAGTCATAGTAACTCCTCCTTAAGGTCCAGGAATTGGCTTTCAACCATGATTCCAGTCTTTGCAGCTGCCTTGGTTCCTTCAACAACTTTTACAATGCTTTCTATACGAATGTCACGGCCTCCATGACCCAGAGTATAACCCACTAGCGGTATGCGGACTTTACTATTATAGAGGCAGGATTTGGTTTCGGTAAACAGGGCTCCTTCGTTTGTTCCTATAGAGATATTCTTATCAAGCACAACAACTGCATGCGCATTTTGAATTGACTCTAGAATCTGCTCCTTCGGGAAGGGCCTGAAAGACCTGACTTTTAAGACACCAATCTTTTCTCCTTTTGCCCTGTACTGATCCACAACATCTTTAACAGTCCCAAGAACAGATCCCATACCCATGATAACAATTTCAGCATCCTCAATCATGTATCCATCAACAAGCCCACCGTGAAACCTGCCAAAAACTTCCTCAAACTCCTTCGCCACGGCTTCAATCTTCGGAAGAGTTTTCTGCATTGCCTGTTCCTGCAAGTATCTGAATTCTTCGTAAGTATCAGGCGTTGCAAAGGCTCCGAAAGTCTTAGGGTCTTCCGGGTCAAGCACATTTTCGGGATGGAAAGGCGGGAGGAAATTATCAACAAGATTCTGTTCAAGCAATACAACGGGCTCATAAACATGCGATAGAATATAACCATCCATGCAGACCATTCCTGGTAGCATGATTTCATGATCTTCTGCAATCTTATAGATTTGAGGTAGGGTATCAGATGCTTCCTGCACATCTTCTACATAAAGTTGAATCCAACCGGTATCTCTTTGGGCAATCGCATCCTGATGGTCATTCCATATATTTATAGGAGCACTAACTGCCCTGTTTGTAACTGTCATTATAATTGGAAACCTCATGCCTGAAGCGTTAAAAAGTGCCTCATGCATTAGTAAGAGCCCCTGAGAAGTGGTAGCTGAATAGGTTCTTGCGCCTACTGCTGCTGCTCCTATAAGCGAAGAAATTGCCGAGAATTCTGATTCAACATTTAAATATTCACAGTTGGGAATCTTCCCGTCTGCTATGAATTGAGCCAGATTTTCAACAATATGGGTTTGGGGAGTGATTGGATAAGCTGAGATTACGTTTGGATGACAGGTTTTTGCGGAATGAGCCACAGCATAAGAACCTTCCACGACTACCATTTTCTCTTTATCAGCCGGATTGATCATTATTTCTCCTCCAAAATCATCCCGATTGCATCTTCAGGGCATTCATTTGCGCAGATACCGCAGCCTTTGCAATAATCGTAATCGTACTCGAAAAAGCCGTCTTCCCTAGGTTTGACTGACATGTCAGGGCATACGATCTCGCAGATTCCGCACTTTGTACATTTTTCATAATTATAAATAGGACGAAAATTCCTCCAGCCCCCGGTTTTGTTTTTAAGGGTCGAACCAGGTTTACAGACACTGCAGCATGTGACTTTCGATTCTCTGGTTTCATGATCATTTTTTAAAATTTCAGGACATATTGTGCTGTCTTGATTAGCTTCAGTAGTCATACGCTCGCCCTCATGAGCTCATAAGCTTTTTGAATCGCCTCTGCATTCTTTTCTCCAATTTTTCCTGGAAAACGAGCCTTTATTGCATGATGGAGAGATTCCATTGTAATTTTTTCAGTTGCGCCAGCAAAAGCTCCAAGGAGGACAGTGTTTACTATGGGACGACCTATAATATCCATTGCTACCTTCGTAGCGTCCGCGGTCATAATGTTAGCATTTGTATTAATTTTCAAACTTTCCGGTTTTTCTGCAGTGTTGACAATAATTACCCCATCATCTTTTATCCCGTTTGCAACGTTAACAGTTTCAAGGAGGGTTACATCCTGAACAATAACATAATCAGGAGTATATATCTGGCTTCTGAGCCTGATTGGATTATTACTGATCCTGGTAAATGCTTGTATAGGAGCACCTCTGCGCTCTACCCCAAAAGCAGGAAAGGCCTGGCTAAATTTCCCATCTTTAAAAGCTGCGACGGAAAGTAGCTCAGCCGCGGTGACAGAACCTTGCCCTCCTCGACCATGTATTCTAATTTCCTTCATATGGATTCTCCTTCTTGAATCGCTTATCTAGATGTCATTATGTCTATTGATTTGTCAGAAAAAATTTAAATATTAGACGATTTATTCAGGCACCACTGCGATATTCACTACTAATCACAAGGATTTAAAACATAGATTGTTAACAGTTAGACGTTCAATTCGTTTCTGTTTTGATTGGTTGTAGAGAATTTAGATAAACCGATGAATTTCACGAGTAACATATACTGTTTATAAAGCACATGACGAAATTTTGGAGTTTATCGAAATCCTCTGTAGTCAATTTTTAGTGGAATTAATGTAAGTTTTGGTGATCTAAAAAAATATTAAAAAATCTCCGAACTATCAATTTGGAAGTATTCATATAACTTATTACAACAATCAATAAAATCAATATATCCATAATTATATATCCATGCCTTCAGTGCCCAATAGCTCATGGATAATAATGTAA
>PMJC01000241.1 GCA_003157235.1 Methanosarcina sp. | reverse complement strand
TCATCGGATTTATTTAAATTATCTAGAGCAAGTCCTTTATTGAACCAACCTACTGAATCCTGCATGTTGTCTGATGTAGCAGCAGCACTTCCTAGCGTAAAAATAAAAATTATGACAGTTGTCAATGCGAATTGATTAAGGGTAATTTTTGTCATGCTTTTCTCCATCTTTTCCCATTTTCATTTGTATTGATATCATTATTTGTTTTCAGTTCATTAATTGTCAAGAATCCATATTGCAAGTGTAAGCTGGATAATCTTCTGAAAAAGTTCCACTGAATCATTTTTTTTATTTATGTTACACTTTGTGATTTTTTCCCCCTGCTGTAGGTATTTTGAGTTCTTTTTTTGCTTATGTTTACCCAACGACGCTTTAGCTTTAGAACGACTCAATTTAGCCTTGGAACCTTTGGCCGAAGAAACCTTAGCTTTCAAGCTATAGGAGTCTGAATTTGATACTTCTGTTGTGCCAGAAAATTCACTGTCATACTAATAAGGTACACTTTTTATACTACAGGTACAAAAGCACCGCCATAACAGCCACTGTTGGGTTCGCAATGGTTAGGTCTAAAATTTCTGCCATGGATTGGACGGCCATGGATAACATTGATCGAAACACTCACTGATGCATTGCTGTAATTTGTAATATCATTAGGTGTGAAATAAGCCTGTAATATCTGCGTACCTACGCTCAGTACAGTTCCTAGGGATGGGGTATATACAAAGGTTCCAGGTACTGAAACTCTAGGTACTGGATCTGAAGCACTTGCATTTAGCTGAGTGCTACTCAATGGTGTTCCATATACTATGTCAGCGGGTTTACTCCAGGTAATTGTAGGAGCTGTTTTTCCTATAAACTGGCCTAATGCTATAGGACTGTTTCCTACATTCACAGTGGATACAATCATTTTTGTGGCTGTGTCAATTACAGAGACATTGTTGCTGCCCAGGTTTGTAATATATGCAAATGGCGCTGCACCTACAATACTTATCAGCCCTAAAATAATAGCTACTGAAACTAAGGCTATAGATTGCAACCTTTGTTTATTGATCATGTATGTTAACTCTTTGACCTATGTTATTAATAAGAATAATTCGAAGATCGTTCCATTTTATGAGGGAATTAAGTGAGAGCTAAATATAATATATTTATGACAGCTAATTATAAAATATTTAAAACTATCATTGATTTAGTTACTATTATTCATTGTATACTGCTACTGGCACTATTTATGGGGATAATAAATATCCTTCTGAGTATCAAATCAGTTTTATTGGTACTCTTGGGGAAGTTGGGGTTAAATAGTATCAAGTATCCTAACGATTTTTAGTCTGGTAAACCTTTTCAAGATTTTTGCTAATTTTCACGAACATGAATAAATAAAAATTACATCTGTAAGCTAGTAAAAGGTTGCTACTATTTTATACTGCTGTAAGGCATAAAGCAGCATGAGATTCACACTATCATCTATTCACTTAGTATCTCATAGATAAGGTCTTGACATTGTTACATTAGTTTTATTTAATTAAATATTTCCAATATAATACAGAAAACTAGATTGTGATTTTACAGAAATTTATACTACACTGAACGCCGGATTCAGACTAATTAAATAAAAAATAAATGATTTTAGGGCGATTTAGGGCATTTTCTTGAGTTGGATAAGATAATCGCGAAGTGGGAATCTAAAAAACTATCGGGGCTGAGATTAAGTAATTTATTGACTAATGGGAAAAGACGTACATCTTTTATAATTCATGAGGTCAGAACCAAATAAATTTCATAACATTTAGTTTGAGTTAGTACTATTTAGAATATATACCAAAAATATATAAAAAATTAAGTCTAATTATTATTTAAAGGTATTCTGGTACCTAATAGTCTACCTTCTCTCAGGCTGCAGGCCTCTCTTCACCTGCAGCTAACAAGATCAATTTTTTTTGATATCCAAGATCAGCCGGATCACCTAATCTAATAAAATAAAGTAGAATAAATCTCATTTTGGAATTTGAGCGTATAATCGACTAAGATTATATATATCTCCGTAAAAGTTTGCTGGGATACTGCTGTAAGGACGTGGTAGCTCAAAGATTGGGACTACATAATTTTCTTACTAATCAGTTTAAATTTAGTACTATTCAGCACAAATACAAAAGATATATAACAAATCAAATCTAGTCACAATTTATAAGTTTCCAGTTTCTTTAAGTAGATATTCGATTAGGCTGTAGGCATTTTCTCCCTGCAGCTCACAAGAGTAACTTTTTGACATATAAGATCAGCGGAATCATNNTTTTGACATATAAGATCAGCGGGATCATCTAAGCTAATGAAAAGAAAAGAATTAGTCCCAAGAAAATTCATTCCTTCCATCCCATCTAGTAGTGCTTAAATATTACATGAAACCAAGTCTCTGTTATACCCTGGATATTTAGTATCAAACTCTTAAAAAAGGTTTGAATCATTTCGCCAATTTAATTCTAATGCGATCTTAAATAATTTATTAAATTTTTTCTCAGCAGATAGTTGTGGGTAAACTTATTTCAGCTCATTCAATCAGTAAATATTAAGATCTTAATGTATATGCAATAATTCACAAAAAATAGTTGTACTTTTAGATCTATATCAAGTATATAATAAATCGCAGATATTTTTAAATATATAGTGTTACTCTTCTGTTAATTCCAATATCTTATTTTATTGGGGGGTATTAAATGAAAGATGAACAATATATAGGACTGGCTATCCCAAATAATGTTATAAGCCAAAACCCGACTGCAGACACAATTGTAGTGGATGTTTACGATATTTATGGTAAGAAATTAATAGAGGAGGTTATGCCGGTAAATTCATTCCATGGCCTGGCACAGATTTCTATAACACATAGAGATCCATGAAAATTACACTAAAATATAAAATAAGTAGGAGTGATTTCAATGCCCATACTATTTTTGAATAAAATGCGAATAATGCGGCAATATTTAGACAAACTTGCGACTTTTTAAGTATATATTCCCAAAAATGCCATTATTTTTGATGTTACGATGTATTATTTTTATGATCATTTGGTGTGAGTGGTCAATAATAATAACAAATGTGTACACTGTAACAAAGTATCAATTACAGGATTAAAACTTTATATAGTGACAGGAACTACTCCTGTGAAAATAGTGTTTATTAGATATGTTACTAGTTCCATATATAAAGTTAAATATGAAATTATGAATTCAACTACTTGTGTTGAAGTTTTTAATTGTTAGTCCTACTGTTGGAAATACACTAAACTTGGATAATGTATTTGCATTTGTGGAATAGAACTCCTTGGATTTATGATGTTAGATTGACTGCCTACGGTCCATGAAGATCTTCCTTTCCATTACAAGGTTTAAAAACGAATTCTTTAGATGGCAAATTTCGTTTTCGTGATCGAAAAGAGAATCTTTTATGAACGAGAAGATATTAACCATTGGCTCTACATCCTACTTTTTGTAATGAAAGAAAAAGGATACAGAGACGATCCGATTTAACAGAACTTTATGTACACTGCCAAAAAGTTTTGTAATTCACTACAACTTTTCAATACACAATTGGAATAGATATTTTTGATTATTGTTCCATAACGATACATATGCCCATATGATTATCTCAAACTGTTATCTTAAAAATATTTATTATTCCTGTAGCAGTTAGATGCACTGCAAGAGCTGCAAGCAAAAGTCCCATGAGTCGTGTAAAAACTAGCATTCCGTTATGCCCAATCAACTTATGAATACTTCTTGAGAATAGGAAGACGCAACTACATACGACAAAAGTTAATATGATCGATGCAATAACCATTATTTTTTGCTCAATATTTTGTGCTCCTCCCATCAGGACAATCACTGTACTGATCGTACCTGGCCCAGTCAGAAGCGGAAGACCTATCGGAAATATCCATATATCTTCACGTTCTTGGGATCGAGAAATTTCTTCTTCGGTAATGTTCCCCCTTGCGACCTTAGCATTCATCATATCAAAAGAAATGCTGAAAAGAAGGATTCCTCCTGCAACTCGCAGTGAATCCACACTGATGCTGAACAGATTCAGCATCATTTTTCCTGTAATTGCAAACAAAAGAGCAATAAAGCATGCAATTGTGACGGACTTTTTTGCAATTTCATTTTTTTTCTCATTTGTCATCTCACTTGTCAGGGAGATGAAAGTCACAACTCCACTGATGGGGCTGACAACAACAAGGATGGTTGTGAATGTATATATTAAAAATCCAAGTTTTTCATCTATCAATTATTTTCTCCTGCCTTTTCACTACTCACCACTTATAAATATACTTGTTTCCGGTTACAATATTACGATTGACATTTAGAAAGTTCACTTTGAGGCCTTAATCTAAAAACTTGAAAGACGAACCCTAAATTCAAAATTAGTTATGTTTTTTGTTTCATGATATGTTGATCCAGGAGTCAAAAAGTAAAGTTTGATATTACTTACAAATAGATTGAAGAGCAAAAATAATTTTGGCATAAAGTAAATAAAAAAAATATTGAATAGAAGGTATTTTTTATCCAGCCAAGTTTTCGCAGTTGTAAATAAGAATGTTATCCATTTTCTCAATATGAAAGTAGCTTAAAGAGGATTTCGATACAACTCTGATTTTAACGAGCAATATATACTGATATATATAGATATAACAAAATTTAGGGGATTTTATCAAAATCATCTAACAAATAATCCAACTTTCAACGATTAATAGCAGGCAAATAGGCAAACAAATTCTATATATATACATCTATGGAACGTCGGATCAAAAACTAAATTGGGACATTCTATACTATATCCTAGTAAAATTATTTATGAATTACTCAAATAAATTAAATCAAGAAAGGGATCAAGCACTTCGAGCTCGAGGAATGGATATATACTCCAAAATATACTCGGGAGAAAAATACAAAATAGCTTAATGAAGGCTATGCATAATTTATATTTCAGAACTCTACAATATTGAATTTTCTAGAGACTATTACAATAAAATGGAATTCAGGTTTATGGATAAAGTTTTTTATGAACTATTAAAGGGAAAATTGTAACCGAATTATAGTAACCATTTGGAATTACAGCAAGTAAGAAGTACTGACTAACGCTTAACTTATTTATATGTGTAAATTGATTTGTACAATGAGTTTATGATCACAGTTTTTAGGCTTTCTACTATCTTCTGAGATCATCAAAATTTATCCTTAATCCAACTGGTAATTAAATGCAATAGATCAAAAATCCCTAACAGAGTAAAGATTATCGCAGTTTTTAGAGGTGCTTTTGTCTAGAGGTGCTTTTGTTATGGTTAAAGTTACCCTTATTCACGCCAGCTGGTGCACTGTTTGTCCATCAGCTCGCAGATTTTGGAAAGATCTGAAGTCAGAGTATGATTTTGAGTATGAGGAAGTTGATGTGGAAACTTCGCAGGGCCAGGTACTGAAAGATAAATATGGAATAGTTGGCGTTCCTACAACCATTATTGATGGGAATGTCGCTTTTACAGGCCTTCCTAAAAAAGCCGACGCTATCGCTAGCATTATCTAATTTATTAATTTATTTTAGATTTTTCTGGAATACTTTCTTGGATTTGTGAGGTACGCATGTACGACCTAATAATTATAGGAGGTGGACCTGCAGGGTTCACAGCTGGGATTTTTGCCGTGCGCTCGGGTCTTGAAACCCTTATTCTTGAAAAGAGTGAAATTAGTGGCCAAATAGCACTTGCAGATATAGTGGAAAATTATCCTGGTTTCCCGTCGATCTCAGGGCTTGAGCTAATGGATAAATACAAAAATCATGCTCAAGAAGCAGGGGTACAGACAAAAATAACAGAAGTATTCTCTGTTCACTCTGACGGGGTAAAGAAAATAGTTTTTACAGGCATCGGAGATTTTGAATCAAGAGCTGTTATAATTGCTACAGGTGCAAACCCAAAGAACATTAATGTTCCAGGAGAAAAAGAACTTATAAGTAGAGGGGTTTCCTATTGCGCTATCTGTGATGGATCTTTTTTTCGAAACAAAACAGTTGTAGTGATCGGAGGTGGCAACTCGGCAATTACTGAGGCACTTTTCCTTTCAAAGATTGCCCGTAAGGTCTATCTCGTACACAGGAGAGAGCAATTTAGAGCTACAAAAATTTATCAGGATCGTGCTTCAGTAACTCCAAATATCGAATTCATTCTGAATGCTTTTGTTATGGAAATCGTAGGAAGCAGCGGAGAAGTTCAGAAGGTAGTAAAAATAATTTTTAAAGATCTAAAAAGTGGAGAAATCCATGAATTGGCTATAGATGGTGTTTTTATCTCTGTTGGTATCCATCCTAATACTGAGATTTTTAATGTGGAAAAGAATGAGGAAGGCTTTATCCGAACTAACAATTCACTTGAGACATCAGATAAAGGTATTTATGCAGCTGGGGACTGTCGTGACACGATTATTTGGCAGGTTGTGGCAGCAGTTAGGGATGGTGCACTAGCAGCGACTGCTGCAAATGAGTACATAGTAAACCTAAAAAAACAGGCTACATGAAAAATCTTTGTGCCCTTCTTGATCGATTATTTTATATTCCAATTGCTGATGTAAAGCCTAGAAAGAAGGAACAGAAAGTCTTGTTCTGTCCCTAATTTTCTCTTTTTCAAGCCTCTTATTTTTAAGGCTCATGCTAACATCTGGTTTATTTTATTGTAAAAATCTATTATTAACCTCGTTGCCTCGTTTTCCATGTTTAGCTGGAAAGTTCTGATTTGCTTTCCCAGTGGTTTTTCTATGACAATCCCTGACCCAATCAAAGGTGTGATAACCCTTGATACGCTCGAATGCGACAGCCCAGTTTCTTCAGCTATTCCAGAAAGATAGGTTGATTCGTTCTGGTGCTCTATCAGGTTTTCAAGCACTGTCATCTGTGCAGTTTTTCCGAAGATTTTTTCTAGTGGATCCATTGTTTATCATCTCAGAGGTGGCTACTCTTCGTGAGTGATTTTTATTTCCAATATTAACTTGCTATTTATGGTTATAAACTTATCTGCCTATTGATTAAGGCAGACTATTAATGAAAAAAATTGGAGAACTCTGTTCCATCTATACTATATATAAGTTACGATATAAGTTAAAGCTAAATATTTTCGAAATGTTTAATACCTAATAAAATGTATACTGTATAGAGGCGGAGGGTAAATGTACGACATAAAGCTAGATAATAAGATATTAAAATTGATTGAAGCAAAGCCTGAAATAAGTGATAGGGATATTGCCTTTGAGCTTTCGGTTGCTGAAGAAATGGTAAAAACGCGCATTGAAAATTTTAAGGATACAAGTGAGAAAATCCTTATTGTGAATTATGGACCTAGCGTGTATGATGGCCTTAAACCGTTGCTTGAAGCTGAAAATTATAGTGTTGTCAAAGCTTCTGGTAATTTTTCTGTCCTTGAAACCATAAAAACCGAAAAACCTGACCTTGTCTTGCTAGATACTGGACTTGGGAATATAGACGGTTTTGAGATCTGCAAGCAGCTTAAGGCCAGTTCTAGGTACTGGTGGATACCGGTAGTAATGCTTAGTGAAAGATGTGAGGTGACAGACAAAGTTAAAGCTTTTGAGGCAGGAGCAGATGATTATATTACTCCTCCATTTAACTCCCTGGAACTGAAAGCCAGATTAGGGATGATATTAAGACGTACTCGAATCTGAGCTGGCAGAAAAATTTTGTTTTTAACAAAGAAGATTACTTTTCTCATCACTCCAGGTTTTGGCAGATTTAATAGACTGCTCTGAAAGGTGGAAAACTTTTTAGAGCATTTCTTTAGGGATTTTTTTCCCTTATATATTTTCTGGTTATAAATGAGGATAATATTTGTAGATGATCATATGATTTCTCAATAATCCTATTCAATCCATGCATTAATTTATATCCTTTTTTTCTTTTTAGTTATAATTAAGAAAATCTTGATAAATCCCTTCATTTTGTCATAGACTTATAAATTGCATATAATATGGCTTGTGAAAATCAGAGGTTATCAAAATTCGTCCATATTTATTTTCTTTAAGATGTTGTGTTGAATACTTTTTTGAAACTGTGAAGAGAACAATCTTGTTTGAATGCTAATTTTCACAAATCAGAAAGTGTTATTTAGCTTCTTATATTTAGAGTGAACTATTGAATATTGGAAAAGTCGTGAGGATAAATAACCTCCACTTTTAGTGAACAAAATTTTTTCGGATTTTTTTCTAATTTTTTGGGCTCGGTTATCTACTTGTCGGGTTAAAATAGGAAAGTTATGTGGCATGGATTAGATTAAGTAAAATCTTGTGCAATCATATATTCTCAAATATAATTATTATTCATCCAGTATTCGAGAGCTTAGAAAATCATCCGAATTGCTGTAGCTGAATCTTATCTGCAAGGTGTCCCTACCTAAAAGGATAAAAAAGATTATGACTGTTTTAGAAGTAGGTGATATATCATCTTATTCTGTTTCCAGGATTACTAAAGAATTTGATGAAAAGTTTGAAGAATTCCTCTCAAAAAGAATAGAAAGAGAAATCCCTTACCTACTTATTGATGCTACTTATTTCAAAGTAATGATACTATCTTCACTATTTAAAACAAGGCTCCCTGTGTAATTGCTAGGATAAAGGATGATAATTATCTTAAGATCCTTGGAGAAAGATTCGCAGACATTGAAGATTCTTTGCTTTGGGAAGATTTTTTTTCGATGATCTGAAAGGAAGATGTTTGAGATGTTTCAAATTAATTTAAGATAAAGACATAGGATCACAGAAAGAAATATGAGGCTCTTTTCTTTAATCAAGGTGACAAATTTGTCATTTACACCCGATGAGATAATTTCTCAAGAAGGTATCAAAAAGAAGTTGCTGAGAATGTAAAAGAAACATTGATATATTGCCAGAAACTGCATGACCTGGTAAGGAATTGAGTATTAAGAGTGATAAAAGAGCAACTGATAAATTAAAAGCTTTCAGTATATACAGTGAACTATCTACAGTTTTTAGGTAATTATTTGACAAAAATAAGAACAATAAATATGATGGAATGGATTAACAAAGAATTCAAAAGAAAAAGCAACGTTTTTGGGACCTTCCATAGAAGGAATGAGTATTGAGACTGGTAGTCTCAATACTCATTGATATA
>PMJC01000345.1:2488-2647 GCA_003157235.1 Methanosarcina sp. | reverse complement strand
TTTGATTATAGCTTTTATTATTTCGGGGGCGTTTTTCGGTACTGAAGGCATTTTTCCTGTGTTATTAACTCCTAAACAGGCATAATACTCAGAACCTCCCATTTCTGGGGTTGTTTCTCCCACCAGGATAATTGTATCCCCGGATTTTGCAAAGAACCC
>PMJC01000345.1:0-2455 GCA_003157235.1 Methanosarcina sp. | reverse complement strand
AATTGCCAGTAAACTTCTGGACTTTCAGGGTTCCCAAAGTTCAGACAATTTACAATGGCGAGTCCCTCTGCACCTTTCACTGCAAGGTTCATAGCATTTTCGATAATTGCCATTTTTCCTCCCGAATAAGGATCAAGAAGTGTAGCTCTGGGTTGGCAGCCACAAGAGAGCACGATTCCTTTTTTAGATGTAATCCTAAGTACTCCAGAGTCTTCTCCGGGTTTGGCAACTGTTCTCAACTGAACCTCATGATCATATTGTTTGTAGATCCATTCTTTTGAAGAAATGTTATGTGAGGACAAGACTTTCAGAAAAACTGTCTTTAAATCTTCCGTAGTTTCATATTTTTTGCCCTCTCCTTCCATCTCGAGAACAGGAGCCTGGGAAGATTTCTCACAGGTAGGAGCTCCTCCAGTCAAAAAATATATCGGTAGATCTGCAACGATTTCTCCTCTAAACTCAACAATATACCTGGGTTCTTCGGTCAGGTATCCCACTACAGCTCCATTAAGGTCATATTTCTCTGCCAGATAAAGTACGTCATCAACATTTTTAGGGGATACTTCAAAGAGCATACGCTCCTGGGACTCGGAAAGCAATATTTCATAAGGTTTCATGTCGGGTTCTCTCTGAGGTACGGCATCTGTAATAATATGGACTCCTAAACCTCCCTTTGCAGCCAATTCCGAACTTGCTCCACCCAAGCCTGCAGCTCCAAGATCCTTGCAGGATTTTATATAGCCATTTTTTATGGCTTCCAGGGTCATTTCTATAAGAAGTTTTTCTGAATAGGGATCTCCGATCTGGACACTGGGACGGTCTTCGGCTTCTGCTGATTTACAGAGATCTCTGGAAGCAAAGGAAGCTCCACAAAGCCCATCTTTTCCAGTGCTTGAACCTGCAAGTACAAGCTTGTTTCCGGCTTTTTGTGAGCTAGAAGTTACGATATTTTCCTCCTTACCGAGTCCTACTGCAATTACATTCACCAGTGGATTCCCACTATATCTCCTGTCAAAGAAAGTCTCACCGTTGACTACAGGCACTCCTATACAATTTCCATACCCTGCAATTCCCTTAATGATCTGCTCGAAAAAGAAGATATTTTTTTGGGTGTCTAGAGACCCAAGGTATAGAGGGTCCATAAGGGCTATAGGGCGAGCACCCATGGAGATTATATCCCTTACAATGCCTCCTACACCGGTAGCTGCTCCGTTGTAGGGGTCAACATATGAAGGATGGTTGTGACTTTCCATACCGATTGCTAGCACATATCCATCTTCGAATTTAATTACTGCGGCATCGTCTCCGGGGCCGATAATCACGTTTTCTCCCTTAGTAGTGAAGGTTTTTAGAAGAGAGGCACTTGAGCGGTAGGAACAATGTTCGCTCCACATATTTAAAAAACAGCCCTGTTCTACCAAGGTAAGCTCTCTCCCGAGTTCTTTTATAATGATCTTCAGATCTTCTTCAGGTAACATTGCATTGCCTCTGATTCTTTGAGCATTTCTTTAATCCCGGATATTGTTCGTTAGTTATTGGTAAAATATGAAAAATGAGTATATTTCACATTTTTTGGGAAAATGTAGAGAGAATCTCATAGCTATAATTTTCAAAAACTCATGAACACGACATAACGATGAAGCCTCGATTTTTTTTCTGATAATTATTCTCTGAAAGTTCAGAGTTTTTAGTTAGCTTTAACAGAGTATGCCGACATAAAGGGATAAGAATTAGATAAATATTTCTTTGCTACCCGGAGTGCTCTTCATGAGTACGCAGTCTTTCTCCTTAAGCTCGAGGGGAAGAATTTATAAATTTACAGCTTTCGCATATTCTTTCATGTTTACCATGGTAATGATATTGGATAATACCTGTAGCTATTGGAACTCATAACATCAGAATCTCTCTAAGTTTTTTCCAATAAATGTGAATTCACCAGTTTTTCAGATTCGATCAAGACTCATGGACACGACCAAGTATCGAATGTGATGAAAAGAGTTAATAAAACAAAAAAGTAGATATGATAAAAATAAAGTGAATAAAATGTTATATTTGCTGGATCATTTTTTCTACTTTTACTCCGGTTTCGGTCAGGAAGTACATTTCGTCCTTTTTTGCAATTAATTCTTTCTCCTCAAGCTCCTGTAGGATCTTTGCAATAGTTGGAGATACAACTCTTAGAGTTTTAGATATTCTTTTTTCTTCCATTTTTCCTTTTGAGGAAAGTAAGGAGAGCACTTTTTGTCTTACATTATTTTCGTTCACAAAACCTACTAATTCATTCATAAGATACTCCAGTATGTTGATATTAGTATCAATTTATAATATAATTACATATATAGGTTGATTAGATCTATTGTGTAATTAAACCGAGTACAAAGAAATTGAATTCAAGATATAATTAAATTTTTGCTGTAAGTTATTCCGAATCTAGTAAGTTCAAAAACTATTTATA
>PMJC01000042.1 GCA_003157235.1 Methanosarcina sp. | reverse complement strand
TGGAAACGTTCATGCGCTGTTAGAAGAGAAAGACAAAAGGATATCCGATCTTAAGGAAGAGTTAGAAAAAACTGAAAGAGATAAAGAGGACCTTAAGCAGACCTACAACAAATTGCAGGATACTTACAATAATTACATGGCACAAATGCAGACTTTGATTAAGCAAAAAGCTATAGAAGCATCTGGAGCGAAAAAACCCTGGTGGCGATTTTGGTAAGTCAGGCTGAAATTATATCAGAGGATGAAAATGAGCAATAAGATATTTTCTGTTAAAAATGAATTAAGTTAAGATGAAAAATATTAATTAGTTAGAGACTCATTACTTTCTCCAACCAGATCAAACTTCGCTAAAATTTGTGCCCTAATGCCATCTGCATCGTTGATTGCTATCTCAACGTTCTTATTTTGGTTCTCTGAAACGATATCCATTTTACGATATTGTCTTCTGCCAAAATCTTCACTGAAACGTCTTTCTAAAATCCACATGCAAACCGTACAGTTTCCAGCTTTTACGGCTTCGTTTAAGCGTTCCAGAAGCTTCAAAGCCCCATACGCATTGCATTTTTGGATATATTGTGCAAACTGGTAATATTTTCCAGATTTCTCTGTCTGTCCCTTTTGATTCCATTCGTTTAACGTTTTGTATGTTACACCAGCCGACTCGGCAGCCAATCTATAAGTCAAACCGAGTGCTATATTATTGCCGATTCGTTGTTGTATTTCAGGAGTTAATTTGCAAGGTCTAGCCATAAGAGCACCGTTTTTTATTTTTTATAATTAATATTAGCTAAGCTTGTATTTAATATTTAGTTATTTTTGTTCTGCATACAAGCGGGGTTTATACGCATCGATCAAATAGGAGCCAATCTCGGGCTCTATAAGCTATTGTTTTGAGCAGGGCGATGCATAATCAACTTGCAATAAAAATCCCTCCCGGGGCCCCAGAATAAGTCATTTTCCCCAAACTAATTCCCCATGAAGCAAAAACGAGATAACCGGGGGTAGGTTCACGATATTTTCTATATATAATTATTACTTTAAAAATATATAAATTAAGCAATCTATTTGCTGGAGTAGGAACTCTTCTGGCTGTTATAATTCATAAGATCAGGACCAAATAATGTAATACTAATTACTTTAAGTTCGTATAATATATTCATAAAAGTATATAACAAATTAACGAAAATATATCCTATAAAATAGTTGCTTGGAAACGGTAACGTATATATAGACATTTTTTTTACAATTCTATTTAGCCCGTTACTCCCGTTACCCCGTTACTCAAAGGCTATTGATAATGAAAAACGGTAACGGTTTTGACTTTGTAGCCCGTTACCCCCGTTACCGTTACAATGATCTTTAGGAGAAAAGAAAAAGATGGAAAATAAAAACGATGTATACATAAAGGATTCTCGGGAAAAAGAACGCCAAAAAAGGAAAATAATAGGATTCTAGGAAAAGACTTCTCAGCAAATGTAGTTCAATAAGCTTGCTAGTATCCTGTATACTTCCCCTAGAAAGATTCTGCAGCTTCGGAAGCCAAAGAATATGTGAGTCTCAAAACAACATTATTACCAATTCTCTGTTGCAGCTCAGTAGTTAATTTGCAAGGTCTTGCCATAGTCACACAGTTTTTTATTTATTATAATTAATAGTAGTGAATCTTGTATTTAATATTTAGTTNNNACCAAATTAATTCCCCATGATTTACCTATCATTGAACGGTCAGTACCTTCAAGACATTTTTTATACATTTTTATTACATTTAAATTATATAGGTAAAGATATTAGTAATTGCTTAGCTTTTAAAATAGGATGCACATAAATGCCATATTCTTTAGTATAGGGTAATATTATTTAGAGCATGTTGGAAAACTTTATAAGAAATTAAACCAAGTTACTATCCAAAGGTCTAANNGGCTGCAGGCAACGACCCCCTGCAGCTACAATATCAACTTTTTTGACATTTCAGATCAGTCTGGTTGCCTAAACGAATAAGAATTTCTGCTTAAGATCAATATTTTTACTCATATTCTCCCCATTAAACTATATAATTTTCTAGTAGAAGTTAAGGGCCATTTTTTTGTGGAATTTTAAAAATAACAAGGTTTTATTCTACTTATCACTTTTCAATAAAAGAACTATCATTTGTTGAATGATTTAAGCCTTTTTAAGTACATGGGTAATCACCAGAAATAAATTAAAAACAGATTGCAGGGCATGGGATTAAGTCATTTATTAACTAGCGTGAAAAAGGCTTCTATATACTATAATTCATGAGATCAGGATAACATAATGTTAATACTAAATAGTTTAAGTTAGGATAATATATCCATAAAAATATATAATCAATAATATCTATTTATAACTCAACGGTTTTCAGTGCTTTCATGCAAACCTACCTACTATCGAGCTGCAGGCATTTGCTCTTCTTCATCTGCAGCTCACAGGATCACCTTTTTGGCATCTAAGATTAGCAGGATCACCTAAGCTAATGAAAATTTTTATTTAAGATTAATATCTTCGCTCTTATTCTACCTTTTTAACTGTATTAATTTATATTTAAAGTAACGGGCCATTTTTTCTTGTGAGATTTAAAGAAGACCAAGATTCTATCATACTACTACTTTGTGATAAGCAAATTACTATTTATGAAGTTATTTAAACCATTTTTGCTTCTTATGTTACACAACTTAAAGGTAGTATATGGAATTAGACCATTAAGAAAGGTTATTTTGTAATTTGAACTTATATAAATTCTTTATTAAAAGAAAAACGTTTATATGTTGGACTGTTAATCTAAAGACTTCCTGCCAACAGTCTATCGGCAAGACATTAGAATAATAAGAGCTTACGCAATTTATTGAAAAATCATGTGCTTAAAACTTCAAATTATTTAGGTCATAATACTTATAATTAATTTGCTAGTGTTCTTTGCATATCAAATGCATTAGTCCTAAGGAGAATTCAATATGAAAAAATATTTTTTACCAATTGTTTTATTGGTTTTGCTTTTAATGCCAGTAGCTTTAGCAGCAGGCAATGTAAAAATTAATGATTTTTCTGCTAACGTTACAAATGGGACGCTTCCTTTACATACACGATTTATTAGTGATGTCACAGGTAATGTTACTTCTTGGCGCTGGATATTTGAAAATATAGGGACNNGGAGCCACTACTTATAGTGGTTCAAATATAACAACTCATCATAATTTTGGAAAACCTGGAATTTATAATGTTAAATTGAATGTATGGGGACCTGATGGCAATGATACACTTCTAAAACCAGAGTATGTAACTGCCATGGCAACAAAAGCAGAAACTACAACCAAAAATAAAGATACTGAATCAGTGAGTACAAATGCAAAAGCCAAAAATGAAACTACTAAGTCAATAGAACCAAATACAAAAACTAAAAAAGAAACTGTTGAGTTAGTACGGACAGATACAAAAGCCAAAAAGGAAATTACTGAGTCAGTAAACATACCTATGAATCCGAATTGGGGATCAAAGGATAAAAAGCATTATTTGAATGGATACGATGAAGGATACACAATTGGAGTTATAAACGGATACAATCGTGGATATAATCTAGGGATTAAAGGCTTGAAATACATTGGAACAGGTCACATAAACTTTGCACCAAGAAGCACTACTTCCCAAGATATCGGATATGCTGGTGGATACAATACAGGATATGACATGCAATTCCTTTTAGGGTACAATGCCGGATACAATATTTACAAGCAGCGATATCTAAAATAAATATAAAAAATTCTGAAAACAAAATTGTAAAAATCAGCTGCTGAATAATCGTTTTATAGGTTTATAATTAAAACCTATTTCCTTATTTTTAAATAGCGACATATTATAATAAAACTTACAATCCCACATAATGATATCTCTCTAAGATGATTTCTGTACAGATACGCATGTGTATAGAAATTGCTTTAATAAGATATAGATAGACACTCTCACTTTTCTAATAAAACTTACAATCCACAAAAGGACATCTCTAGGATGATTTCTGTACAGATATGCATGTGTATAGAAATTACATTAATAGATATAGATATGATACTCTCGTTCATTGTGAATATATCAATGATTCAATAAAAAAGTTATATTAATCTTATTTTATTTTCTTGCAGAGTTACATATGTTTCTGCATAGATTCAAATCCACGTTTTTAAGGATGAGCAAGTATTAACATTCCATATAAAGTGTATATTCTCCAAACTTCACAAAATTTATTTATCAGGATTTTTGCTTTTCTTCGTTTAGATCATGTAATACTTTCATAAGAAAATTGCTTATGGTTCCTGACATCTCATTAATAAGATACTGTCAACCATTGTGTTTTTTCAACTTTACTATGTGATTTCCCACAATTTACAATGCCAGCATCAAGTCTTCCGGTTTCCAAATCTATGCCAACATCTTTAAGAGATGTCACAATCACTCTTTTAGCAAGCTCTACATCTTCTTTGGAAACAGTATCTGATAACCGCATTCTTGCACTAGCTTCGGATAGTCTTTGTAACGCTTCCAAGCATCTAGCTGTAATAGGCACAGGGCTTCTAGGAGATACTATTTTCATGTTTCGAATGTCTATATAGAATTCCTGTATACATTCCCCTACTTCCGGGGCACTCACTGGATAAACGTTCGTTCGCGCATAGGCGATGTACTTTATAAGCATCTCTTCACTTATGGGAGCTTCGATTTCCATCTTTGCTTGACTAACTTCTTCTTCTGTGTGTGCAG